>NZ_JAUBRB010000113.1:0-5625 GCF_036701585.1 Microcoleus sp. POL10_C6
CAGGTTTTTTTCCATAATTGTAATATTCCGCCCAGAATGTCACACTTGTCAATACCCTCTGACCTGAATCCTTACATAAAAACTCCGAAATCGGGAATTGATACCTGTATTCAGCAACGCCACAAAAATGGAAAACTGGCAGAATGTCAACTCTAATTGATGAACTTCTGCCAGTATATTGTAGATATTGATCAATCCTCGAACCAACTCTGAATTTCGCAAACATCCTGCATAAGAATTAGCGTTCATCGGTGGTTCAAACATCCCCGAAATCCCCACCAGCTTTGCCCCCCTCAAAGCCTTAGAAGAACAGCCAGATGCCTTGCTATACGCTTATATATGCGGTCACTGGTGGTACTGGGGAATAGAGCGGAATGTGGTATTGGGCGATCATTGCACAATCGGCTAAATAGTCATTCCCCAACTTCGATAACAACAGTGGGAGAGTCGGAAAGAGGGAGAATTAGGAAAATCTTCCTTTATTCTCCTGACTACTGACTACTGACTAATGTGCCCAGAGAATCACACCAGCTTCATAAGGACTGCTGAGATTATCGTGCTTGGGCAAAACGCGCAACGACAAACCTTGCAAACCGCTAGAAGTATAAGTAATGTCAGCCGTATAAAGGCTAGCATTGTGAGAATCTTCTCCCAAATACTCCATCACCACCGGCACGCCACCAATGATATCGCCGTTAGCATCAACCGAGCCTTGATAAAGTTCAACTTGCACGTCTGCAGGCGTCAATCCCATCAGATTAATCCGAGATTTAACAGATATCGACTGATTGACCTTAACTTCTTTATCCTGCGAAATATCAACAGCCTCAATCTTAATATCGTGCCATTTCGCGAGAACGTGCTTCTTCCAGTGAGACAACTCCTTGGCCGGAGCGCAATTATCCGAAGTCATAGTGTGGTAGCGATCGCTCACCGGGAAATATGCCCGCCGCGCGTAATCTTTCACCATCCGAGCAGTATTGAACAAAGGACAATTCAAGCGAATCGAATCCTTCATTTTCTCCGTCCAACCGCGGGGAATGCCATCAGCATCCCGGTTGTAAAACAGTGGTACAACTTCCTTTTCCATCAAGTCGTACAAAGCATTCGCCTCGACATCATCCTGATACTTAGTATCTTCGTAAAATTCCCCATGTCCGATCGGCCAACCGGTACGAACATAATCAGCCTCATCCCACCATCCGTCTAGAATGCTCAGATTCGGCAAACCATTCATCGAAGCTTTCATCCCGGAAGTACCCGAAGCCTCACGCGGGCGGCGTGGAGTATTCAGCCACACATCGCAGCCAGACACCATCATCCGAGCAACGTTAATGTCGTAGTTCGGTAAAAACACCATCGAGCTCATCGTCTCGTGCTCGCGGATGAAGTGAACGATATCCCGAATCAATTCCTTACCCGGAATATCCATCGGGTGAGCCTTCCCAGCAATCACAAACTGCACCGGGCGATTTTGATCCCGCATGATCCGCATGATTCGATCGACATCGCGCAAAAACAGCGTCGCCCGCTTGTAAGTAGCAAAGCGGCGGGCAAACCCGATCGTCAGCACCTTCGGATTGAGAGCTTCCCGCGCGTGTTCGATTTCCGTTTGGGCCGCACCGCGCTCACGCAAAGTCTTTTGCAGCCACTCCCGCGCGAACACCACCAACTCCGATCGACAGCGTTCGTGATTGCGCCATAGTTCCTCATCAGGAATCGACGAAAGCCTGTCCCAGAGACGATCGTCCTTACCGGTCATTTCCCAGTCCGGGCCAAGGTATCGATCGTACAACTCCTGAGTAGACTTCGCCACACAACTGCGAGCGTGCACCCCGTTGGTAATTGAAGTAATCGGTACTTCTTCCTGGGGCAAACCCGGCCACAAACCCTGAAACATCGGGCGCGACACCACGCCGTGCAAAGCCGCCACCCCGTTGACAAAACTCGACATTTTAATTGCCAAAATTGCCATATTCAGAGGTGCGGACAAATCCCCAGTATTCTCCCGGCCCAATCCTAAAAACTCATCTTGCGACAAGCCAAACATCTTGGGATACTGACCTAGATAGTGCATCACCATATCCGGCTCGAACAAGTCAAACCCAGCAGGCACGGGCGTGTGAGTCGTAAACATACTGCTCGAAACCACCACCTGTTCCGCTTCTACGAAACTCAGGTGATATTCCTCCATCAGCATCCGAATGCGTTCCAAAGCCATGAAAGCCGCGTGGCCTTCATTCATGTGATAAGCCGTAACTGTCAGCCCCAATGCCTTGAGCATTTTCACGCCGCCGATGCCCAGCATGATTTCTTGGTGCATCCGCAGAGTTTTATCACCGCCATACAGTTGGTCGGTAATATCTTGGTCGTAGCGGCTGTTAGGTTCAATATTTGTATCCATTAGGTACAAAGGAACCGTTCCCACTTGTACCCGCCAAATCCGGGCATACACCTTGCGGCCGGGATAGTCTACCTCAATCCGCAATTCCGAACCGTCGGGGTTGCGTTCTGGGTGCAGCGGCATATTGTAGAAATCGTTGAGCGGATAGCGTTCTTGCTGCCAGCCGTCGGCGTTGAGATACTGCGAAAAATAACCTTCTTGGTAGAGTAGGCCGACACCGACTAAGGGCAAGCCCAAATCACTAGCTGATTTGAGGTGGTCGCCTGCGAGCACGCCTAAACCGCCTGAATAGATGGGTAGGGCTTTAACTAAGCCGAATTCCATCGAAAAGTAAGCGTAGCATTCTTGCTGCTCGGTGCCGCGCTGTTTGCGGTACCAGGCACGGTTTTTGAGATAATCGTCTAACTGCTGGGCTGCTCGGTTCATTTGGGCAATGAAGCCTTCGTCTTCTGCCATTTCTTGCAGTCGCTCTTGAGATATGGTTCCGAGCATCAGCACCGGGTTTTGGTTGCTGGAGTCCCACAGGTCTCGATCGAGGCGGCGGAAGAGGTCTTTGGTATCGACGTTCCAGTCCCAGTGCAAGTTGTAGGCAAGCCTGCGTAGGGGTTCGAGAATTGTCGGTAGCGACGGGGAAACGTTAAATGTGCGAATTGGCTGCATAGACAAAGCCTTTATGTTGGGGTAGCGATATTTTCCTCTGTCTTTAGGTACAAGTCCGTTATTCTGCACACTATTTTAAGTTTTAACCAGTTTATGCACGATGCCATCCAGACGAAACGGAAGCGCAGGTCGTTCGATGTGAGCGAACTGGCCGTTTTCGGCTGCGATAACTGTCGCAAGAATGCCTTGCCACCAGACCATCACGACTGGACGGCGATCTGTCTTGAGTGTGGCAACGAGTTTTCCTACAGTGGCTGCTCGTGCGAGGGGTGCTGCGGCGGGACGTATGCGGGTTTCGGCGGTGGTCGCACGACTTTTTACGTGTAACGTTCGCAGGACTTGCACGCAGCGTTACAACCTCACGCAGTAGTAAGTCGCGACCCAATTAAGCAATTTGCACTTGTCGCAACTGAGAATTTACCAATAGTTTGCTAGCATCGCCAGCGGATAGTGCAGGGCTGAAATAATAACCCTGAATTTCTTGACAGTGGAGTTCGCGCAAACACTCCAACTGCTCTTTAGTTTCTACTCCTTCGGCTACCACGCTCAAGTTCAAATCTCGCCCCAGCGTCGCTACAGCCTTGGCGATCGCCCGTTCGCAGGGATCAGTCGTCAATCCGCTGACAAAGGATTTATCTATTTTTAGGATATTCAGGGGAAACTTTTTGAGATAATTTAGAGAACAATAACCCGTGCCGAAATCGTCCAGCGCAATTTGCACTCCCATATTCTGCAACTCCCTGAGAACTTTTGTGGTATAATCCACATCTTGCATGGCTGTAGTCTCGGTAATTTCTAACTCTAAATACTGGGGTGCTAAACCGCTTTTTTCCAAACATTTCGCTACCATTTCTAATAAATTAAATTGCTGGAACTGCCGAGCCGAAACGTTGACTGCTACCCGCAAATCTGGCTGCAAAGCATCCTGCCAAGCCTTATTTTGAGTGCAGGCTGTTTGCAGCACCCATTCCCCAATAGGTACAATGAGTCCGTTCTCTTCGGCGATCGGAATAAATGTAGCGGGAGTAACTAAACCTAATTGTGGATGTTGCCAGCGTAGCAGAGCTTCCATGCCCTGAATTTGCCAAGTAGTGATGTTGACTTTGGGCTGGTAGAAAACCTCAAATTCTCCCTGTTCTAAAGCCTCGTGCAGTCTGTGTTCTATAGTTAGTAAATGGCTGCCGTGGGGATTAAGTGTTGAAGTATATAACTGATAGTTATTTCTTCCCATTTCTTTAGCGTAGTACAAGGCAGCATCGGCATTTTTGACTAATGTTTCGGCATCTTCACCATCATCGGGATAAAGGGCAATGCCGATGCTGCTGCTGACATGAAACGGTTGTCCTTCTAGTTTAAATGCTGGCTTTAAATTGTTGAGTATTCTTTGAGCTGTTTTAACTGCATCTTCTAAGCAATTGATGTCGGGAAGCAGTATGGTAAATTCGTCGCCTCCCCAGCGGGCAACCGTGTCAGTCGATCGCAAAGTGTCGCTGATGCGTCCGGCAAAACCTTCTAACAGGCGATCGCCCGCAGCGTGACCTAATGTATCGTTAATCTTTTTGAACCTGTCCAAGTCTAAAAACATCACAGCCAGCATTTTTTTTGTTTGTTTAGCTTGTTTTAAGGACGCCAGCAGCCGCTCGTTAAAAAGTATCCGGTTCGGTAAACCGGTGAGTTGGTCATAAACAGCTTGATAGCGAATAATTTCTTCAGCTTGCTTGCGCTGAGTGATATCCATCATCGTGCCGATCGCCCTTACAGCTTTGCCACTTTCATTGCGGATGATATAGCCGCGATCTAGCACAAAAACATATCCCCCGTCTGCACGGTGAAAGCTGTATTCTTCCGACCAACATTGAGCGTCTGAGTTCATTGTTTGGTTGAAGCTTAACATCACTCTTTCCCGTTCTTCGGGATGAATATTTAGCCACCATGATTCTAACTCTATAGTCTGAGTTTCGTTGAGTTTGTATCCAAAAACTTTTTCAAATTCTGCGCTCAACCAATACTCATTTTTTAACAAATCAAAATCCCATACGGCGTCATTTGTCGCCCGCGTCAGCAGGTGAAAACGTTCTTCACTTTTGCGGAGTTTTTCTTCGGATTGCACCCGTTCCGTTACATCCCTAAAGCTGAATACTCGACCAGTAATTTTGCCTCCCGTGCGCTGGGGCAACGAGTAGCGCTCGAAGATTCTGCCATCTGTCAACTCGATGAGATCGTAACTTTCTGCTGCAGGGCGATCGGACAATTCTTTAGCACGGTTGAGAAATATTTCCGGGTATTTTAACTGGTTGATTTCAAAACCCAAAATTTGGTTATTATCTCTCGAATCCACCAGCAAATCCGGCAACTGCCACATTTCGGCAAATTTACGGTTAAAGCTAACAACTTTTCCTTCACTGTCAACCGCCAGAATACCGTCAGCCGTAGATTCAATGGTTGCTTGAAGCAACGAAAGAGATGTTTCTAGTTCTAACTCTGGTAAGGATTCAGGTCAGAGGGTATTGACAAGTGTGACATTCTGGGCGGAATATTACAATTATGGAAAAAAACCTGCC
>NZ_JAUBRB010000017.1:0-17804 GCF_036701585.1 Microcoleus sp. POL10_C6
AAACTTATATTTAACTCTGCTTGAATATATCGTGAGCTCCTGTTCTTAGTTTGCGATCGATTATTCAGCAAACCCTATATAGGCGAGAATGTTATGAATGGGTTTAATCCGACTATAGTCAATGAAAAGATTGCCAAAAGCATAAATGACAATATTCAAAGAGAATTTTCGAGGAGAGTATTGCAAGCAAATTCAGCAGAGATTAAATTTCATACAATAGTAATTGATACAGCTAATTTTTATATTGAACAATTATCTAAGGAGTTTGATGATGTACCAAAAATGTATACAATTCCCCAATCCGACTGGGCTAAATATTTAGAAGGTATAAATTTTAGGCTACAAAATGAACGAGGAGATGAAGTATCTTTAGTAAGATTTGTAGGTGCTGCTGGAACTGCTAAAATTACGGCTACAATTGCTGCTAAAGCAGGTAGTAAAGCTGTAGCTGCTCTTTCTGCGAAACTAGGAAGTATGATTGAGCCTACCCTTGCCATAGGTTTAATCGCTTGGGATTATTGGGATTATACGCAAGGAGTTAAAGAAGACAAGCCCCGTTTGCGTGAAGATTTAGTCAACTCTTTACATGACATTAAAAAATCTATTTTGAGCGAGCCAGAACATAGTGTAATGTGGGTGGTCAATGAATTAGAGGAACAAATTAAAAACAATGTTTGGCAGGCGAAATTTCCGGCTTAAAAGTTTAGAATTGATATGCTTTCTATCTAGATAGCAGTTTTACGCTGCGTCAGGCAAAATAAATCTCCAATTGGAGAAGAGGACTTGCCATGACGCACTGTTATCTGCACATTTAACTAGCGAGGCCCAGCTTCTATAGCAGAATTAGCTATTTGAACAAGCGTTTCCTCACGCCCATTCTTCATCGTTACTCGATACAAAACGCCTTTATACTGCCATTCAACTAAGGCCGTGCAGGAAGCACCGCAGCCATTGTAAAAAACTCCTTGTGTTCTGCCGGCTAATTGAATAGTTTTAAATTCACTCCTGAATCCTCTAGGGGGTGGTTGGGCTGGTTCTCCACCTCTTTCTGCTGAGATACTCCCGATATAGCAAGGCGTACTGCTGCAATTAGGTATGTGGCCCATGTCAACACTATAGCCATTTGTTTCTACTCGGTTTTTTAAGTAAATTTTTTCTGAGAATGGAAGCTGACTGGGGAGAAAAATTGGTACTCTCGTCTTACCTTCAATCTGCGATAGAATTTCACGAACTGGAAAAGAAATACTCGATCGAGAATTACCACCTTCAGAATTAGCAGACTGAGGGCGAAACCCTTGCACAAAATTCGTCCACCGCTGAATTTTATTACCAGTAATATCTAAAATTGGAATAGAACGAGTCCTCGATATTGGCCGCCCAGCCTCCCCCTGAGAATATTCGATCGCAGTACGCTCTGGTTTCCCTAAACCATAAGTATTAGCAATATCGCTAGCCAACTGACAGTTGATTCTGAATTGCCCCATATCAATTTTACCATTTCCGGCGCGGTAATACCAAGTTCTACCGCCAGCGTTGGGTATCTCCTGACAGTCCAAATATGTCACCTCAAACATCTTCGCAATATGCACGTCATAGAGGCGCAATTGACCCCCATAAGCAGATTTTGTGGTATTGGTTTCTGACACCGTAAGGGTATAAGTTCCTTCCGCGTGTTGTAACCTCATGGGAACTTGTGTTTGAGCGATCGCCCTCGGTATCCCCTGAATTTGGGTTACTGTTCCCCAACTCAAAGTAACAAACCCCAAACTTGTTAGTAATAATTGTTTTGTAACTTTCATTTGTCCCTTAAAAGCTAGAGGATATTTACAGCCTATCTTCAATATAAGTTAAAGCCACGTTAATTTGTTCCTCTGTAAGCTCAAACAATCCCCTGATAAACTTAGGCGGATATTGAGCCGTCACATAGTCCATGATGTCGTAGATGGTGATGCGGGTACCTGCGATCGACAGTCCTCTTTCTGTACGGATGATAGCTGTTTGTTCGTTGGATATGGTTGTCATGCTTATAGCCTCCTAGAAGTTATTTCTATATTACTAGCTGATTACGTGGAATTTTGAGATGAATTAACTCTATTATACTTGGCGACCGCTCTCTGAGGACGATCGCGGGAATTACGCGATCGCTCCTTCCACAAATAAACGTATTAACCAATTAGTGAATTTTACTGCGACATCTGTGTGAGGACGCAAAGCTTGACTTGTAATTGCCTTTCCCAAAGGATAACCAGGTTCATCATGCCAAGCAAGATATGTATGAATCACTGCTTTACTACGATGCACTTCTTTGAATGTGGTTACTTTACTATCCTGTGCCTGTTCAACACATTCTCGTGCAAATGTCAAAGATGCTGGTTCTGCAAGTTCAGCACAAAAGTCTTCTAACATTCCAGAATCTTGATTATTAGGCATCAGCCAAAACCCCAGTTTAGGTTCATCTGAAGAAGGCTCGACTACCGTTCCATCAGCATCAGGTTTGTTCGGTAACGTATAGTTGTAATGTTGTAACTTGCCTTTTATACTTTGCCATCTGCCTTCAAGAGAAGGCTTGTCAGCATCAAGCATAACTCCTATTACTTGAGGAGGATTAGGACGTATAATCAGCGCATTTAGTCGCTTCAAAACCCCGATATCTGAACCGCATTGATAGATACCGAAAGTCTTAGGAACATGATGAGCTTTGCATAAAGCCATCACCACATGGCAATCATTATCTCCTTCAACAAGTAAAACTCTATCTGTATCTTGCTTGCAAACACTATCCTTCTCAGACACCTCGCTGGTATTACTCATCGTACTTCAACATCCATGTCAATAGAATCACTCAGGGTCTCAGATGTATATTCTGTTGCTTTTATCGATTCATTTTTGGCATCCAATCTGAAGAAAGCACCAAGGGTAGGATAGTTATTCCAGGCTTGGTAGAAACCCTTGATACAATCGCGGCTGTGAGTTGTTGCAAAAATTTGAACATTAAGTCTCTCCGATATCTGAAAAACAATATCCCAAACTTTCGGTTGCACGCTCCAGTGCAATCCATTTTCAAATTCATCAATTAATAGAAGTCCGTTTCGAGCATTGACAAGTGCAACAATTATATGAAACAAACGAGTCATACCATCTCCCATGCTCTTGAGAGGTAATGGTTCGTCTATGCCTTTAATTTTTACTAAAGGAACACGGTTGTCACTTGTAGTACCTATACTAACGTCCTCTACAAAAGCGACTCCAGTAACTCGATCGTCAATTAAACGAAGCGCAGAAATAACCTCCGACTCTAAATCTGTCAAGCTCGTTAAATCCCAAAGAGCAGCTAATTTTCGATTAGGCATATTTGCTGTATAAACAATCTGCCACGTGTATTTTAACTCTGATTCCTGCCTTTCATAAAAAATTCTAGAGCTACGTCGAATGTCTCTGATATTTCTATCTAATCTGAAAATTCTTCTAGTTCTTTCGCCTTCTTCTGCTACGAGAAAAACTTCAACATTAGATATATCTTCGTCAAACTCCACATCCGAGATGCGAATTTTCCTGAGGGTGCCTTCGTCATCATTTTTATTCTGGTATGCGCCAGCGCCGATCCGGAGTTTTATGTTTGAAGAAACTTCTCCAAGAGAAATCCCATCTCCTCCTATGCTGGGCAATTTATGCCCAAAGAATAGATGCCGCACAGGATTACTGATAAAATTTTGGGAATGTGGCTGAGCTTCGCTAAACCAAGTCTCTTGCCTAGACTCTACAAGCTCAAGCATGACGGTAGCAGAAGCGTTGCTGGCATATAGTTCTACTGCTTCAAGAAATGTACTCTTTCCTGAATTATTCTTGCCAACAATCAGGTTGACACGACCCAGATTTTTAACTTCAAGGTGTTTAAATAGTCTAAAGTTGTGTATCTGAAATGACTCCAGCATACAAGATTCCTATAATTTTTTATAACTAGCTTATATCATATTTGCTTAAAAAGCCAGTTTTTGAAATAACTCGGCAATTGGAAGAGTAAAGCCGGGGACGATTTCTTCCCCATCGAGGGAGTTAACGGACTTGAGCAGGCGATCGGGCTCTTGGGACGATCGATAAACTAACACATACTGTTCTTTAGGATGAATCACCCAGACTAAACGCGCCCCATTCTCGAAATATTCTACGAGTTTGTCGTGAATTTCTGCCACTGTATTGCTAGGAGAAAGGATTTCTACGGCAAGATCCGGCGCACCTTCTAGGAAGCCATCGGGGAGATCATCTAGCCCTTGCAGGCGTTCTTTTGCCATGAAGGAAACATCGGGCGATCGCTTGTTTCCTGATTTCATCTTAAAAGCAGTGCTGGAATCGAAAATTGCGCCTAATTTTCGCGTTGATACGCAGTTAAACAAGGCTGCACTCAAAATAACGGCAACATAACCGTGTTTTGCACCCGAATTTCCCATGTCAATTAGTTCTCCATTCACAATTTCATAGCGGTGTCCATCTCGGTTGAGTGCCATGAATTCGGCATCAGTCCAGATTTTTTTATCTGCTGGTGTTTCAACTTGGTTTTCAGTTAGGTTTGACCTTTGGTTTTGAATTAGAGTAGCCATAGCTTTCTCCTAAACTTATATTTCTCGTTAAATAGAATCCATTTCAGCCTCTTAAAAATCGCCCTTAAAAACTAATGCGGCGGTAGACTTCAGACATCGGAAGTTCTATATTTAAACTGTGCAGGACGATCGCCCGATCGAGCCGATCGCAAACTTGCCATTGCCAGCGATCGCTACTTGGGCGATCGCCATTATAATATTGCTCAATATATGGTTCACCTTGACTAACGAGCAAATATTCACAAAAACTAGCAAGAGAACGATATTTTCTGAACTTTTCACCTCGATCGTAGCCTTCAGTAGAGGGGGAAAGAACCTCGACAATCAGTAAAGGATTGAGAATTTCATCCGTGCGATCGCCATTGAATTCTGGTTCGCCATTGATGACCATCAAATCAGCATAGGTTCCGCACCGATGTTCGGGAATCCAAACCCGCAAATCGCTGTTATACAAGCGAAAATCGGTGTCTCTCAACAAAAAACCCAAGTAAATTAACAAGTTACAGGCGATCGCGCTGTGGACTTCTGAACCTCCTGGCATAGCGATAATCTCTCCGTTACAATATTCGTGACGTTCTTCAGCAGTTTCCTCGATCGCCCGGTATTCATCTGGAGTAAAGCGAGTCTTTGTCGCATCTGGAAGATTTGGCGGGTTGGTTTGAGTTATAACCACGATCGCACCTCCTAAATAATTAGACCTTAAATAATTATGGCTGACAGCTAGATAATTGTCTCAAGCCAGAGGCGATCGCTTTTTGGGCAAATAAATAATATGGGCGATCGCACAATCTCCTGACATCGCCTTCTCAAAGTTGAGATCCTTCGTGGCTCCGCTGCACCGCAGTATTTAACTGCTGGCGCTGTGCAATTTTGATTAACATCCTCAATGCGTCATTCACTGCTGCATCATTAGGAAAAGCTTGGGCAATATCGGGGTCTAAAAGCACCAAGTTTGTCCCTGCACGATATTGCTCAACATACTTGCCTTTAACACCTCCTTTCATCTGAGCAAAGTCATACTCAGCAAGTAATTCGTCTTCCATTTCGTTCTCAATATCCTTCTTCATAAAACCTCTGCTCCTGGCGGGTAGCTTTTCTGGCACTGATGATTCTTACTTTTTCTCCTCGATCGGTGTATGCAACAATTAAAAGTTGTCCCTACCTGGATATACCAATGATAACGTACCTGCTTTCTCCGATGGAATGCTGAGGATCGGGAAAAGTTACAGATAGCGGGTCATTAAATATGCTTGTGGCTTCTTGAAAGGAAACACCATGCTTCTCAACATTTAGTGTCGCTTTGTCTGGATTCCATTCAAATTCCATAAAAAACTCTCCCTGCCTTTTTCCGCTTCGGCTTCACAACCGCTAAATTCTCGCTTTCCTTTTATTTTTAACACTCAATTGCTTAGTAAGCGATGTATAATAATGCAAAGCAAAAAGCAGATTAATTCCAAAAAACACCAAAGTTAAAAGAAATGTAAAAAAAGACGTAAACGACAGCCGGGAAGTCATCGTAAACATCGCCAAAATGATTGAGCAAAGCCCAAAACCGGAAGCAAAAGAACTTAAAAGCAACAACCGCACCTTAGACATAGTTTAATTTAAAGATTATCCGTAAAATGCACTCTTGGCAGCTACAGAGGAGTGCCAAATGATACTTATTACTATATAGCGGAATTGCTCAGTTCCGCCAAGGGCAAAACGACTCTTTTCCTAAAAATGTTTGAATTATACAGAAAAATACAGCCCGCGCTCTTGTAAACTCCTGTTGCTCGACTTAATATCAATCACAGGAATTCCCCAGCCTCCGCGATTATTCCACCTTTCGCCGTACAGTCACCGCAGCCGCAATCCCGCTGACAGCAAAGTATTCGCTTCCAAAACCGCGCTTTCCCTGGGATTCCAAACATTGCCAAAATCCACAAACGCCGTCACCTGCAAAACTCCTTGGTTGTCGCGGGTGCGCTCGCATCGGATACCGCAACTCGGCTGAATCAAAAATCTCGCTATCGGCAAGCATTGTATCCTGACGGTATCCCCGCAATCTGTCTGAGCCCCCTATACCCAATGGTTCGATCGGCAAAAGCTCTGCCCCAGCCAATTCCACATCCGATCGCACCACCAGCAGCCTCTCAGGAACCAACAACCGCACGTACTGCTGTTGACAAGCGAATTTCAAAGGTGGTATCCGCCACGTGATTTATCCGTGGAATCAATCCCAAATCTCAAATCTAAAATCCTCAAGCCCCCAAATTTAAAGGGCTTTGGTGGCGCGGGTTATGGGAGGGGAGCCGGATTTTGCAGCCGCGGGTTGGGAATCGGAAATTCGTGTCTTTTTTCTCCTCGATTCGGCAATTGAGGGAGAGTTTCTGCGGGCTCACTTTGGGTCAATTGATCGAGTTCCGGGATGCTATTTTCTTGCTCTTTACTGCCTCTATCTAATTCTGAACCGGAGTATAAATCACGAAGCCGATCGCGATCGTCTGCTGTTTCTTGATTTAGTTTAAATTGAGATGGTAAATTATCATACGAAATTTGCGCTTGCACCCCTGAGTCGGTAGCAACCATCGACTCGCCAACACTTAGAGCTGATAGCAGTGCGGGGCAAATAGCTGCAATTGAAAAACCAAGTGCTAATGCCTTGAAAAACTTGATTTTACAAAAGCTTCTAGAAAATTGCACGGGCATGACAGATTAGCCATATTTGATAGTTATTTACACTTACGATCGGGCGCGGCCGGCGCAATTGCAAGGAATAAAATTACTCTATCACTTTTGACAGAGTTAATTCCTTAAGTCAATATAAAGATAGTTGACAGCACTCTTATTTTGTGTACTAAATAATTACTGAAAAAACTCTGACCTCCCAAGCTAGCCATCTTGCAAGGAATAAAATTACTCTCTCACTTTTTAAACACTTAATTCCTTAAGTCAATATAAAGATAGTTGACAAAACATATGTTTTGTGTATTCAACAATTGCTGAAAAAAACTCCGACCTCCCAAGCTAGCCCTGTAGGTCGGCGGAGCATTCTATCAAACCTGCGATCTGAGAAATAGGTAAATTTTGATACAGATTACTACATTTTATTGAGCTGCGATCGCAATTCTTCCAACTCAGCGTCAATCACCGGGCTCGACTCCGAGCTACTAGCTGCTGCCGTTTTACCCGCTGCCGGCAATTGACCTTGAGACACAGAACCCCCGGTCAGTTGAGCTTTCATCTGAGCCAACTCGTCGTCAACATCGCCGCCGCTTTCGAGCAAGCGGAACTGTTCCTCTAAATTGCTGCCGCCGGCGGCCAATTCTGCCGAAGCCCCCGCGCGAGCTTCAATCTGCAAAACTTTTTCTTCCATGCGATCAAAAGCCGCCATTGAACTGCCAGTATTCAAGGTGCCAATGGTATTGTTGAGCTGTTCCTGAGCTTTAGCAGCGGATATCCTCGCTTTGAGCATATCCTTCTTAGTCTTAGCTTCGGAAATTTTGCTCTCCAAACCGATCAAGTTGCGCTTGAGACTTTCCACCTGAGCCGATTGCTGATCCAGACTGGCTTTCAGCGTAGCAGCCGTTTCAGCGTGAGACTTTTTGCGAATTAGCGCTTCCCGGGCCAAAGTCTCGTCTCCTTTTTGCAGGGCTAGCTGAGCGCGCTGCTGCCACTGGTTAGACTGAGATTCAGCTTGATTGTACTGAGTCTGGGTGCGCTTTTGAGTGGCGATCGCGCTGGCAACGGCTTGACGCAACTGCACCAAGTCTTCCTGCATATCCGTGACAGACTGTTCTAAAATCTTTTCCGGGTCTTCAGCTTTGTTTACCAGATCGTTAAGATTGGCTTTGACGACTCGGCTAATGCGGTCAAATAATCCCATAATGCTATTTTTCCTGGGTGAGGTGTACGAAGTAGGCGGAAAGCAGGCTTGATAGCCCTAGCCCGCAGTTGTGAAATTCACTCTTGTCAGATTTTTAGTGCGATTTAGTTTTTGGCAATTTTTGCAGACAGATAAATCCAGTTTAAAGCGATCGAGTAATGTGATGCAGGCAAGCTTATTCATGCACATATCTATTGAGTTTAACTTCGATCCGGGAATTCCCCAACAGGCTTCGAGCCATCTCTAGCTAGGCTGTTGAGAAGTTTTTGCTTGTCCCGACTCTTGTTCTGTTGCCTGGGGTTCAGGATGCGGGCGGCTCGCTCGACGGCAATTTGGGTGTATTGTTGCCCGGAAGCATTTGTGCTTTCATCGCCGCCAACTCGGTATCCACATCGTCGGCACCTTCGAGAGAGAGAAACTTCTTTTCTAAATCATTAGTTCCGAGTTCTGCGATTGCTTCGGAGCGAGCTTCTAGCTGCATGACTTTCTCTTCCATCCGTTCAAACGCGCTCAAAGCGCTGCCGGTACTGAGATTGCCCATCATTTCTTGCAGCCTTTCCGACGATGCGGCCGATCGAGCTCGGGCAATGTACATATCTTTTTTAGATTTTGCCTCGGAAATTTTACTTTCGAGCGTCCGCATATTTTCTTTAAGTTTAGTGACAACAGCCGATTGCTGATCCAGACTGGCTTTCATCGCCGTTGCCGTTTCTTGATAAGATTTCTTGCGTGTCAGAGCTTCCCGCGCCAAATTTTCCTCGCCTTTTTGCAAAGCTAGCTGCGCCCGCTGATGCCATTCTGCTGCTGTAGACTCAGCTTGGGAGCACTGGCGTTCAGTGCGTTTTTGAGCTGCAATCGCTCCTGCCACAGCTTGTCTGAGCTGCACTAAATCTTCCTGCATATCCATTACAGCCTGTTCCAGAATTTTTTCTGGGTCTTCGGCCGCCCCGACTAAACTGTTAATATTGGCTCGAATCACTCGCCATAGGCGATCGAATAATCCCATTTTGCCCGTCTCCCGATTTTATTAAATTTTAGATTTAGGACTGGGAATTGACAATTACAAAACCAATTTTGTGTTAGACAAAACATTCATCATTGTCTAGCTTTGTCTAACAATTTAGTTAAAGTTTTTCACCCTTTACCTAATTTATGGTTGATAGTATTGTGGCTTCACCCCTTTTTCTTGGAGTTCTTTCACCAAACGTTCTGCTGAGGCAGGATCGTTCAAAGCCCCCATTTGGATCTTGACACCCTTTGAGAAGTTTCGCACGTAGGCATCGGGAACAGCGGTTCTGGCTTGCTGCAGCGATTTTTCGTCGGTGTAATCGGTGACAACGTAATAGAAACCGTCGGCGGCCCGTGCAGGCCTTCCCAGCGGGGATGCGGCTGCTGGGGATGCGGCTGCTGGGGATGCTGTCGCCGGGGATGTGGCGGCTGGCTGGGCTGGGGAGGGTGTTGGAGGCAGTGTCGGCAGTGTCGGCACTGGCTGGGCGGCGCTGGGGCTGGGAGTGGGAAGCAAAGCTCTACTCAGATTGTTGAGTCCTTGTTCCCTGCCTCTGGCCGGGTTGCCGTCTTCTGTAGGAATCGGCACAGCCCCGCTGGGGCCCGGAGGCGCTGGCGGAGTTGGCGGGATTGATGCTTTTGGTGACGGGGAAGGAATCGGGCTGGCTGTCGGCTGGACATTGCTGAGAGTGCTCAAATCTAGCTCGACAAATTCCTTGGATACCAGATTTGGAGCTTTCGGCAGTTCCTTGGTGCTGGTATCTGAGGTGGAATTAGAGGCGGGACTGTCGATGGGAGAGGGTGAGGTGCGGAGCAAACGGTTCAGGCCAGCCATCTTAACTAGATTTGACGGGTACATGACGGCGTAGCCCAAAGCTGTGCATGACAGCAAAAACAGCAGCATCGAACTCAGTCCCAAGGGAGTTAACAAACTGGCAGCTAAACTGCGTTCTACCGTAGGCTCAGCTTTTGACTCGTCCAAACTTTCGATGAGTTTTTCGCTGGATTCGAGATAATTGTTGGGTGCGAAGGCACTGCTAGATAATTTTGTGCCACCCCTGGTAGTTGCTAGCGGGGCATCGCCCTGAGTGCCGGCAAGGGATAGGGGCAGCGATAGCGGCTGCTGGGTTTCCTCCGCAGTCTCTGGCGCCAAATTTTGGGATAGCTGTTGCTCGGTTGTGGCTGTTTGCTTGCCGGTACGAACTGAGGGCGACACCCACTGTTCGGCGCGCCTCCTGTGCCTTCTGTATGTTGTCAGTTCTGCTTCTAGATTTACATCTAGACTCCCCAGGACTGCTTGCAAAGCAGGCTTGATTGGGGTTGAAGAGGATTGATGATTTGGGGATTCAACCGAAGAACGCTTACTCATTAGCAAAACTCCTACCGCCTCTGAATTAATTTTAATGTTTTGATTGTAGATATAAACAAGAAGCTTGAAAACTTGCCTATTTTATGATTAGCTACTTTTGGCGTCAATGCAACAGGGGCCCGATCGCCTGCTGTCGATCGTCGGCAGCTATTTTTCATTTTCATTTGAAAACTTAATTGTTGCTGTTTCCCGGACGCTGCTTACCGACACTCTCAGCTACTTTTTGTATCCTGAGCTACCGCTTATTTGTGACCTTTCATACTCCTTGGGTATTTGTACTTTTTCTTGATCCCTAACGCCTTTATAAACTTTTAACCTATGTTTTTACCTATACAATGAGCAACTACCGAGCTAATTGTTTCTATATATAACGAGATTATAAATAAATTATAAAATTTAATTATACTTCGGGGATCGCTACAAACCAGACAGCATAAAGGTTGGGATGCTCTAAAACCTGCTAGCTCTACAAAGGAGAATTAGAGATGAAAATGATTTCCCTAAGAACTTTTATGCAAACCTCATTAACTTCACCTTTAACTTCAGCTTGTGGTCACTGCCGTCACTATACCCCTGAGGGCAGACGCGGGGGTGTTTGCGCTCTACTAAGCGGCCCGGTTCAAAGTCACTGGAAAGCTTGTGCTTTAGCGGTTTCGCCTTTTAGGTCATCTTGGGAAAACATAGAAGAAATTGGAATGTGGCAAGAATCGACTCTGACGCTGCAGGATGCCACCGTCACTCTTTCCGAGCGCCATGCCTGCCAGCTTACAGGCACAACGTTAACCGAAAAATCCCCTGCCGCAGTCTCGGTTTAGTTAGTCGGCAGCAGGATAGGTCATACCATTTTCGATTTTCGATTGGGAAATCACTGATCATTATCATGGTTTGGATCTGACAAAGCAGTTTCATTCTTTTTGGGAACTGGTATCAATAGTCACAATTTGGGACGATCGGGTGCATTTGGCTTTACTAACTCATAAAAATCAGCAACATCTACTTTAATATGAGCGCATAAAAAAAACTGATTTCTCCATCCCGCTATGGCAGCCAAGGATATTGACTAAAATCAGGTTGCCGTTTTTCCAAAAAGGCTTGTTTGCCTTCGGCGCCTTCCTGGGTCATATAGTACAGCAAAGTGGCATTTCCTGCCAGTTCTTGCAAACCAGCTTGACCGTCGCAGTCGGCATTAAAAGCAGATTTCAAACAGCGAATCGCGATCGGACTTTTTTCGAGAATTTCTGCAGCCCACTGAATCCCTTCTAGTTCTAGTTGTTCGACGGGCACGACGCAGTTGACTAAACCCATTTCTAGGGCTTGCTGTGCGCTGTACTGGCGACACAAAAACCAAATTTCTCTGGCTTTTTTCTGGCCGACGACTCTGGCAAGATAGCTAGCTCCGAAACCACCGTCGAAACTGCCGACTTTGGGGCCGGTCTGTCCGAAAATAGCATTGTCAGCAGCGATCGTCAAGTCGCAAATTAAGTGCAGAACGTGACCCCCTCCAATTGCGTAGCCTGCAACTAAAGCAATTACTACTTTAGGCATAGATCGAATCAACTTCTGCAAGTCGAGCACGTTCAACCGGGGTATGCCACCTTCGTCTACATATCCCGCCGCACCCCGCACGCTTTGGTCGCCGCCGGCGCAAAAGGCGTATTTGCCGTCTGTATGAGGCCCCGCACCTGTGAAAAGGACAACGCCGATTTTTGTGTCTTCGCGGGCATCAGTAAAGGCATCGCACAGTTCCTGCACGGTTTTGGGACGGAAAGCGTTCCGTTTGTGAGGTCGATTGATGGTAATTTTGGCGGTGCCACCACTTTTGTGATAGAGAATGTCTTCGTAGATTTTGGCGGTTTGCCATTCAATTTGCATAATCAATCAATTTGAGATTTGAGATTGAGCTGAGTCAATCAAGGCAGCGACAAGTCGCTTTTAGATTTTAGAGGCATTCGGTTCAATGGGATACAAGGGTCGATCGACTCTTGCCCAAAAAATAAAGCGGGACTTAGACAGAAACCAGGTTTTTCACCAACATACTCCGTGCAGCGCTCTTGGTAGGGGTTAAACAACCCGGTTTTTGAGGGTAAGAGCGCCCAATTCCCATCTCAAATGGACACAGCGTCAAATCCTCGAACTCTTCTCAGGACTTTTACTGCTCCAAAATTTATATGGGCTGGATTATTTGCGGAGTAAAATACTCAGCAAGTGCTTTGCTGCTTTACCAAATACCGGATCGCGGGACTCGAATTCGCTGGGATCGAGTAAAGCTTGAACTTCGGCAAAAGCTTGTGAGTCGAGGGTTCCTTCTTTAGTAAATAAAGTGTCTATGACTGCAATGTGTCTGGAGTCGAGGCCGAGCCGATTTGCGATCGACTGTAAGTACATTTGCTCCCGCATATCTATGTGTCCGTCGGCGGCTGACATTTCGTACCCCGAACCGATAAGCAACAGTTTTTCAGATTCTGAGAACAAAGCTGTCAGGGTTAGCAATTCCGTGGGGTTGAAGTAAACCTGCTGTTTGGAGACTCCTTTGACAAGGCGCTGAATTAGTTCTACCCGATCGCGGTCGCCGCTAGCAAAGGCTTTGAGAGTCTTTTGCAGCCGTTCTTCTTCTTCAACTGCGATCGTCCTGTCAATAATCATCACTCCGCGCAGGATGGAAATCAGAGCAGTCAGAAACACTACCAAAGGAGTGATATCTTGTTCGCGCAGCTTTTGCCGACTAATGCGGCACAACAGCTCAACAATTTCAGTGGTAATCGTAGTGGTGTCCATAATTAAAGACTCTCGATTAAGCTGTAATGTAACTTTCTTTATCGATCTTAAGTTTTTCTGTTACTTAGGTATGACGTGAATTGTAAAGCTGAGCCGTTGTCTATTAGTGATACTACTTATTTTATTCACAAACGCTGGATGACTAGGGCTGTGGAATTGGCACAAGCAGCCGGTGATGCTGGTGAAGTACCCGTTGGTGCTGTGATTGTTGACGGTACTGGCAAATTAATTGCCGAAGCGCAAAATCGGCGAGAGCGAGATTGCGATCCGACTGCTCACGCTGAAATCTTGGCTTTGCGGGCTGCTGGCCAAGTTTTGCAAGACTGGCATCTTAACCAATGCACGCTCTACGTAACGCTGGAACCTTGCCCGATGTGCGCTGGTGCGATCGTCCAAGCTCGGATTGGTCTGCTGGTATACGGAGCAGATGACCCGAAAACTGGCACGATTCGGACTGCGGCTAATATTCCAGATAGCGCGCATTCGTGTCACCGCTTAGAGGTGCTCGGCGGTATTATGGAGTCTGTTTGCCGCGATCAGTTGCTTTCTTGGTTTGAAGCGCGCCGGAAAAATTAACAGGTAAAATTTTTTACTCTCTTCTGGGCGAGGTTTAATCGAAATTGACCCTTTAGCTGAAATAATAGATCCGTAATTGCCCGATCAAGCTTTCCAGGCGGCCGACTGCTCTGTATTAGTGCTGTCCGGTTGGTTGAGGTTTTACCTGTTAGAGATTATCTCTTGCGGGCGCGATCGCCCGCTCGGTACAAGGCCAATAGCAAAAGTGTCCCGACCCAAAAACTAAAGATTTGTCCAATCACTTATTTTAGACTTTGGATCTCCAGAAAGCAGCTTAATTGCTATGCCCCACACCGCCACGATCGCCGTTGAGTCCAGTAAATCATCTCTAGTGAAGCCAATGCCTGCCAAGGTAGCATCTAATACCTCTCGCGTTTCTCCTTGGTTAACCTCCTTGCTCTATCCGCTAGGTCACTATGTTGTCCTACCGTTTCATTTTGGCAAGATTGAGATCACCGGACAGGAGCACTTGCCGAAAGACGGGCCTGTCATCTTAGCCCCTACGCACAGATCCCGGTGGGATGCCCTGATGATGCCTTATTCAACTGGACAGAAGGTGACTGGACGCGATTTGCGGTTTATGGTAACTGCTGATGAAGTCAAAGGAGTGCAAGGTTGGTTCATCAGAAATTTGGGCGGGTTTCCTGTGGATCTCAAGCATCCGGCAATTGGCAGTCTCCGTTATGGGGTGGAACTACTCCTGGACAAGGAAATGTTGGTGATTTTTCCCGAAGGCGGCATTTTTCAGGATGGCGAAGTTCATCCGATTAAGCCGGGATTGGCTCGCTTGGCAATGCAAGCAGAGTTGAGCAAACCGGGTTTGGGGGTAAAAATTGTACCGATGAGTATCCGCTATCGCCCGCGCATTCCTCGATGGGGTTGTCAGGTAAAAATTGCGATCGGTTCTCCGATTTCCGTGGCGGATTATGCCAATGGTGGCGGTGGTAAAAAAGAAGCACGATTGTTGAGTGCCCAGCTCGAAATGGATCTTAAAAAGCTTGATGAAAGTTAGGAAGAAGGAAGAAGGAAGAGGGAAGAAGGAAGAAGGAAGAGGGAAGAAGGAAGAAGGAAGAGGGAAGAGGGAAGAAGGAATTATGATATAATGTTTTAGGGTGCTGTGGAGAGATGCAGCACTTATTTGGCTGCTTTATTCTGTCTGTATTAAGTGTGAGCATTAATGGATTGTGCTTTGAACTTTAAGCCTGGTCAAATTGTCAGTTTAGAATGTGGAGATGCGTGCCTGCATTCTGAGGTTATCCAAGTGGTTGAGGCACGTCAAGTTTGTTGGGTGCGCCCTTTGATGTTAGTTGTATCGGCGTCGGGGAAGGATTTATCGGCAGAATACACTTTATCCGATTTGCGAGATGGTGCTGATTTGCTTTGGCCGCTTAGCTTGTTTCGGGCGGCTTTGGATACTGAGGTAATTTCACTGTTGACCGAGTTGCACTCTCTGGATGCTGAAAAAAAGGATGGTGCGATCGCATCTCGGCAACTTAGAGATTTTGTCGATCGAGTTTGGGAAGCTTTTCCCAGTGCTTTTCATTAATCACATATCTGGCGTTTTGTCTATTAGTCCGCCAGGGGTTGAAAACCCCTGTCTAATAGCTAAATCCCTCGCTATGAGGACTGATATCTTATCTATTCTTCACAGTCCGGGCAGGCGGACTTTGTTTGTCGAGAAGCGATTTCAATCGCCGAATTCTATTTTCGCTTTTCGCGGACTATTATACTAGAATACAGCGTGTGAAAGCTCTGCGGGGTTGAGATTGTTGTGAATAACTTTACCGTCGCGGAACCAGACAACGCGGCGAGTTTGACGTGCCACTTCCGGTTCGTGGGTTACCATAACCACAGTCATGCCGTTTTCGTTGAATTCGGTAAAAATATCCATTACTTCTTGAGTAGTTTTTGTATCCAATGCACCTGTAGGTTCGTCAGCCAGTAACAACACGGGACGGTTGACAATAGCCCTGGCGATGGCTACCCGCTGCTGCTGTCCTCCTGATAGTTGATTCGGTCTGTTTTGCAGCCGACTTTCCAGGCCTACTTTCGTTAAAGCATCTACTCCCCGTTCGCGTCTTTCCGCTGCGGGAATACCGGCATAAACCATCGGTAACATGACATTTTCTAATGCTGTCAATTGAGCCAAGAGGTGAAATTGTTGGAAGACAAAACCTAATTTTAAATTGCGAATTCCGGCTAATTCTCCTTCCGGCATTTGGGCGACATCTACGCCGTCTAAGTAGTAACTGCCGCTCGTAGGTCGATCGAGACAGCCGATAATATTCATAGCTGTAGATTTGCCGGAACCCGATGCGCCCATAATCGAGCAATATTCTCCTTGTCTTACGGTCAAGCTGACGCCGTTTAAGGCGCGAACTTCCAGGTCGCCAATCCCGTAAACTTTTGTTACCTCTTCCAGACCGACAACAACGGGCTTTGAGAGGACTTGCGGGTCGAGGTCTTGGTATGTATCGGTTTGTAGTTCAGGCATTTTTTTTCTGTGCGATCGACACAACTAACTACTAAGCTAACACTTCTTATCGGTTTTGGCGGCTGGAAGGGCGATCGTTTGGACGCTAATTGACGAGATATAAAAAAACTCAATCTTTAAGGACGTGTTTGTGAGTTCTTTGATGAGAGTCATCTGATGTTCTAGCACTAGATAGTTATCTAATTTGCTTTTTCCAGCGCGGGTCAAGCCTTGATTATTGTGGGCATAAATTAGGCAGAGGATATGCTTTTTTGCTTCCTCCGAGAGTTGAAAGTCGATAAAGCTGTGGGGAGTGTGGCAGTCGCTAAAAATTAACTATTTCTGCATAAGTTTTGGGGATATTAGTAGCTACAGTCATATTTTCTTTCTGCTTTTTGTGTTTCGATCACAGCTTCTCTAATTCGGTCAACTTTTCGTGGGCAAACTGGCGGACTTCTTGATCTGGATCGTTGACCAATCGATCGCGAAGTATTTCTAAAGTTTGTGGGAGATCGGGGTATTGCTTGAGCATGATTTCAAGTGCTGTTTGTCTGGGATTTTTGGGGAATTTAAACTTGCTTTCAAAAGGATGATTTATAGCAATATCGCCCAACAATTCAAATATCCCTGGTTCATCTTTCCAACCGCGTGCTAATTCTTGGACTGCTACACATCGCACATTCAAATTATCATCAAATTGAGCAATCTGTTTGAGAAAATGTAAGGTTTCCGGGTCATCTTTCCACCCCCGCGCTAATTTTTGGACTGTTGCACGTCGCACATACAAATTATTATTAAATTGAGCAATTTGTTTGAAAATAAGTAATGTTCCTGGGTCATCTTTCCACCCCCGTGCTAATTCTTCGACTGCTGCACGTCGCAAAGCATAACTATCATCAGATTGAGCCAGTTGTTTGAGGATAGGTAAGGTTTCTGGGTCATCTTTCCACCCCCGTGCTAATTCTTCGACTGCCACCTGTCGCAAAGCATAACTATCATCAGATTGAGCTAGTCGTTTGAGGATAGGTAAGGTTTCTGGGTCATCTTTCCACCCCCGTGCTAATTCTTGAACTGCCACTTGTCGTACATACGAATTCTCATTAGATTGAGCCATTTGTTTGAGAATAGGTAAGGTTTTCGGGT
>NZ_JAUBRB010000017.1:17904-63146 GCF_036701585.1 Microcoleus sp. POL10_C6
CATCTTTCCACCCCCGTGCTAATTCTTGGACTGCCACTTGTCGTACATACGAATTCTCATCAGATTGAGCCATTTGTGTGAGGAAAAGTAAGGTTTCTGGGTCATCTTTCCACCCCCGTGCTAATTCTTGGACTGCCACTTGTCGTACATACGAATTCTCATCAGATTGAGCCATTTGTTTGAGCCAAGGTAAGGTTTCTGGGTCATCTTTCCAAGTAAAGGCGATGGCACTTACTGCTTGAGTGCGAATTTCCATCACTAGACGTGCCCCTTCTCCATCGCGCTTATAATAGTCATTGAGGTCGTACTGGGTTAACTCTTTTAAGCGTTCAAGCAATTGACTCTCAACCCCAGCAATCTCTTTTCTATCCCTTACCTCACCCAAACACTTCGCCGCCAAAAACAGATTGCTGAAGTTTTTGGCTGCCCCATCCTGTTCAATCAAAAACTCAATCAATTTCCCTGTAAACTTTCCCGCAATTAATCCCGCAATCAAGCACAAAACTTCCTGCCAAGATTCATCATCCCAGTGCTTGCCAAAAACATCGCTTTTCAACTCCTCCAGTGAAATTTCTTGTGTCTTCTGAAACCTTTCCACCACCTCCGACGCGCAGAAATATTCCAAAAAAGTTCGATGCACAAACCCATAAGTATCCGCACCCAAATAACATAAAATAAAGTTGCGAGTTCGCAGTTGGTTAATTATCAACTTTGTCCGCTCTTTGGGTAGATCGAAATCTTTATTCTTCAGATATGCTGTGAGGGTATTTTCCAAATCTTCCGCACTAATAATATTGCCAGCCAGCCCTTCAGGTGCTGCTTGCATTTTGTAAGCGACTCGCCGCAGCATTTCTTGCTTATCTTTAGCATCAATAGTTTTGGGATCGAGCCTGCTATCCTCTACTAAAGACCTTTCCACATCCCATTGATACAGCAATACGCGCGAAGCTTGATTGTAAAGTTCCGCCCTGTCTCTCGGCAATTCTTGCCCGCGATTTAAAATGGCCATAATCGTCAACAATAACGGATTACCCGCTAAATCTCGAATCGTTGATGAATACGCTAATGCTCTTTTCATGCGAGCGCGAATTCGCGCTTTTTCCATAGCATTAGTAAAAGTTAATTCGTGCCAGCGGCGAACAAAATCCTGAATTTGTTCCGCATTCAAATCTTGGAGAATAAAGTGATGAAACTCTGCATCTTGCAAGCGTTGAGGTTTGTAACCAATAATCCGAGACGTGACAATCACTCGCACGCGCGGATACTCATTGGTAAACCGATGAATCGCTGTAATTACATCTTCTCGTTTCCCGGGATCGAAAATTTCATCTAACCCGTCGAACATCACCACAGCCTCGCCTGCTTTAAGCTGTTCCTGCAATTGATGCTGATTCAAGTGACAAATTGAACCCGGACTTTGATGAAAAAATTCGAGGAAGTTCTTGCAATGTCCTGATTCCCCGCTGCGAATGTAAGTCCGCAATTCTATTAGCAGCGGAATCGGCTGAGATGTCACGCTATTTAAGGGCGATCGCGCCCAGTTTAATGCTAAATATTGTAACAGAGTAGACTTGCCAGAACCCGGATCGCCTAAAATAACAATGTAGGGATACTTTTGCTTGTCATTGATAACATCTAACACGGATACGATCGGCTGAGAAAAATAACCGCGCCGATATTTCTCTAAATTTTCTAGATCGATCGCGTCTAATTGATTGCTGTCTTGCAGCCGCCGTTGATGTTCTTTAGGAATTTCGTAAGCTTGGGGCAGAAATGATTCGTAAATCGATCGCACATCTTGGAAAATAAAGATTTGCCAAACTTTCAGCTTTTCCCGGTAATCGTAGGTATTGGGATCGACGCTGCTTAAATTGAGATTGCTGTAACGCTCGCACAGAGCTTCTTGATATTGCCTCAAGTCAAAATCGGGGATAATCCCCGCCGTTTCTTGAGTATTTTTCTGAATGCTATCCAGATTTTGAGCAGTCAAAATATCGCGCAAGTCTTTTGAGTCAAAGAGAATTTCTTGAACTTCTGCCAGATACTGAGTCGCGATGGTTTGCCACTTAAATCTTGCGGGTAACGGAGCCAAATTTAGTTGAGTCCAGGTTTGTTCGAGAAGTTCTGCCTCGAGAGATTCGCGATCGCTCTCAAAAGCCTTGCCCAAAATTTCCTTAACAGACTTGTTATTGATAAACTGTTTAACATCTTTAATATACAGCTTTCTTTGCTCTGGGGAAAGTCCGCCAATTTTCAACTGCTGTTCCACCAACTCCAAAAACTTTTTGATTGCTTTGCCCGCTGCGACTTTTCGCGGGTCTTTTTCGCCTAATAAAACGTTTTTCAGGGAATCTTTAAAAAAATCTTTAGCAAAATCCTTCGCGCCGTCTTTGATCAAGTCTTCTAAGATGGGTTGAACGAGAATGCCGACTCCTTGCATCACTCCCCAGAGCAAAAGCCAATCGATCATAAAGCTAGCCCGATAATTAATTTATGTTTATAATATAGCAATTATCAAGGATTGATGAAATTCTCAAAAACTGTAGGCTAATCTCCTGTGATAGCCCCGATAGGTTAGGGTAGTATCAGTTTTCTATCGCTGCGCTGCGATTAGCCTTGATTCCGCCTGATTGTTTCGCCCTACTACCCCTTAGAAATCGGGAAGAGCATCAAAGGTGCGCTTTTTTACAGGGATTTACGGGAGTTCGACTCGGCTATAAGGAGCGATCGACAATTAGCTCTTTTATTCTTGGCGGCGGCTCGAAAATAGTTACATTTTTATATGTTTCTTGTCGATCGCTTGTGCTATACTCTAATAATGGGAGTGTGAGCAATTCTAAGATTAACGCACAGATTCCTATTATTAAATAATACCCGATTTATCGCAAAAAGTAAAGTAGTTTCCCCAAAAAAAAAACAAAAATTTTTGAGATATCATTAAAAAAAGTAAAGCGTAAAATTGGTAAGTGGGCGATAAGAAGGTACAGACAATTATGACATACGACTACGACTTGTTTGTGATAGGTGCGGGTTCCGGCGGATTGGCGAGTTCCAAGCGAGCAGCATCCTACGGCGCAAAAGTGGCGATCGCCGAAAATGACTTAGTAGGCGGAACCTGCGTAATTCGCGGCTGTGTCCCCAAAAAACTGATGGTGTACGCCTCAACATTTTCGCACCTTTATGAAGATGCGGTGGGCTACGGTTGGAGTCCAGTAGAAAGCAGCTTTGATTGGGAAAAACTCGTCACCAGCGTAGACACAGAAGTGCGGCGGCTGAGCAAACTGCACATCAGCTTCCTCGAAAAAGCCGGAGTTGAATTAATTTCAGGATACGCCAAATTTATCGATCCTCACACCGTCGAAGTTGGTGACAGAAAAATCACCGCAGCCAAAATCTTAATTGCAGTCGGCGGAGAAGCGCAAAGAGTCCCAATTGTCGGCATCGAACACGCGATTACCTCTCGCGAAATCTTCCTCCTAAAAGAGCAGCCAAAACGGTTGGCAATTTGGGGCGGCGGCTACATCGGCGTCGAATTTGCTTGCATTATGAACGGGTTGGGAAGCCAAGTAACTCAAATCATCCGCCGTGACTTAATTTTGAACGAGTTCGACACAGAAATTCGCACCAACGTGCAAGAAGGAATGATTAAGCACGGAATAAACATTTTGACAGAAAGCTCGATCAACCACATTGAGAAAACCCCAGAAGGCTTAAAATTAACTCTGTCGGGAACATCCGAAGGAACGCTAATAGTAGACGCGCTGTTGTGCGCTACCGGGCGCAAACCCAACTTGGAAAAATTGGCTTTAGAAAATGCGGGAGTAGAAACAGATAAATGTGCGATCGCAGTTACCAAAGACAGCCGTACCAGTCAGGCGCACATTTTTGCAGTGGGAGATTGCACCAACCGCATCAATTTAACGCCAATTGCGATCGCCGAAGGACGCGCTTTTGCAGATACTGAATTTGGCAACAATCCGAGAGCAATCACTCACGAAAATGTGCCGTCAGCGGTATTTTCCCAGCCGGAAGCTGCTACAGTCGGCTTAAACGAAGTGCAGGCTAGAGCAAAGTTTCCCGACTCAATTAAGTGCTACACAGCCAAGTTTCGACCGATGTTTCACGCTTTGACAGGTGCAGACGAGAAAACTTTTGTCAAGTTAATCGTTGAAACTAATACTGACAGAGTTTTGGGCGTGCACATGGTTGGGAAAGACGCGGGCGAGATTATTCAAGGAATGGCGATCGCTGTTAATATGGGAGCTACGAAGAAAGATTTCGACGCGACTATTGGCATTCACCCATCAACTGCTGAAGAGTTTGTTACTTTGCGGTAAACAGGGCGAAGCCGCCAGGGACTTAAGTCCCTGGCTAATAGCTAAAGTCGGTTAAAACCGACTCAAGAAAACTATTTTGATGAACAGGCAGGATGCCTTTTCCACACAAAAATTAAATTTTCTGGTTGTGGGGAGTAGGGGTTGGGCGTCCCGCCCGCCCAAAAATACAATTTAGATACAAAACAGCTTATTAATGAGTAATTCAACCAAACAAAACAAAATTTTAGCATTCTATCTCGGTCAGCAGCCTGATTCACAAGGTCGGGCGATCGAGGATATTTGGTCGTGGGATTACCAGAAGCTGGAATCCGTGCACAATTACATTCAATGGCTGTTTCCTCTGAGAGAAAAGAGTCGCTTTAATTCCAGTGCTCCGACTTTAAATGATGAGGTAATTCAAGCTTTTAGAACAAGTGAAGAGTTGAAAAATCGCTTACTCCATTCGTTCAATGTCATGCTGGCATTTTACGGGTTGGAATGCCGCGAAGGGGAGAACGCAGAAATTGTAATTGCCAAATCCGCAGAATATTTGTCAAGAAAAAGAGAGTGGATTCAAAAATTTAATCACAACTACCTGCGGCTGACTAGGATTATCACAAGTTTGACAGAGTTGGGATTGAAAAATTACGCTTTAGCTCTTTTCAAATGTTTAGATGAACTCTATAATGAAGATCCAAAAAGTATTGGTTTAGAGACTTATACTTATTGGAAAAATGCTATAAATAGTTAGAACTCACATCTTGTATTCTTGTTAAGAACGGGCAAGATGCCCGTTCCACAATAAAATTGAGTTTTGTGGAACAGGTCTCTTGCCTGTTAGGGGCGGGCTAGAAGCCCAACCCTTACTCCCCACAAAAAAATTTATTTAATTTTTGTGGAACAGGCATCTTGCCTGTTGCTGACATTGGTGCAGTTTTTTACCCCAAGCGGATTCATGCTCAAAATAATATTTTAAATTATTTGAACCTTTTTCGCGATCGTCCTGTCTAAACACTTCAGATAACGAACTGGTGGGGGAGACTTCACAGGTGTTAGCTGTGTCAGCCAATGTTTTAATCGATAACTGTTCCGACTCGGACTTAGTTGCTGAATGTTTAAAGGGCGATCGCACCTGCTTTCGCCACCTTTACCAACGCTACCAACACAAAGTCAGGTCAACCCTTTACCAACTCTGTGGGCCGTCGCTGCTTGACGACTTAACGCAAGAAGTATTCCTGCGAGTGTGGAAAGGATTGCCAAAACTCAAGCACCAAGACAACTTTTCTACTTGGCTTTATCGAATCACTTGGAATGTGGCTTCTGACCAAAGACAAGCAGTTGCTAAGCAGCATTCTTTTGATTCCAAACTCAAAAATCAAGAACAAATGGATCGGATTGTTGTCACAGATCGTACCTCTGACTTGATGCAGTTGCACTATCAAGATTTAGTGCAGCGAGGATTGGAGAAATTGAGCTTTGAACACCGCAGCGTTTTGGTGCTGCACGACTTAGAAGACATCCCGCAAAAAGAAGTAGCTCAAATTTTGGGACTGCCGGCGGGAACCGTCAAATCTCGCGTGTTTTATGCCCGAAATGCTGTGCGGCAATTTTTGCAAAAAGAAGGTGTCAGCGAGCTATGAATAATCCAAGCAGCGACCAAGAGTTAGTTAATTTCTTGAAGCAACATCGCCCAAATCTTCCTGAAGCTGCACCAGATTTAGAGCGAAAACTCCTAGCAGCAATCGAAAGTAATCAGGCGAGTGTTTTCCATGAAAATCACCGCCAAAAAACGCGATTACTTGCGTCAGCCAAGTCTGATAACAGGTTAAAAATATTCTCTGTTTCTAAGTGGGGTTTGTCGTCTGCAATTGCTGCTATTTTGCTAGTTTTTTGGTCTGGCTACCGTCCCTTTAATACTGCACAATTGCCAGATGAGGAAACAGCTAAGTTAGAAGCATTTTTAGTTACTAACTGGGAGGGTGTCCTCCATGATTCTACCCAAGAAAGTATGACCGATCGCTCGCAAACAGACTGGTTGAATGTCAGCCCTGGTGCTGACAGCCAAGCGCCAACAAATAAGTAATATCAAAGAGGTAATTTTCATGTCAATTCGTCGTATTTCTGCCCTAGCAGTTTTAATGCTGACTCTCGGTAGTACAGCCGCAGCAATAGCAGTTCCTCATCCCCTCGAACCGGAAACATTTGCACAAAATCAGCGACCAAATCGACCTGCTGGCAAGGAAGGCGGGATGTTCGAGAAACTGAATTTAAGCGCTGACCAAAAGCAGCAAATGCAAGCAGTTCGCGATCGCTACAAAGACCAAGTTTCCCAGCGGATGCAAGCAATCCGCCAAGCGAGACAAGAATTGGAAACGATGATGTCCGGCACGGCAAATGCCAGCGAAATGCGCGAAAAACACCGTCAAATAATCGGATTGAGGCAGCAGTTGGAAGAGGTGCAATTTGAAAGTACACTCGCAATGCGAGAAGTGCTCACAGCCGAACAGCGCAGCCAATTAGCTCAAATGATGCAGCAGCGCCGACAAAATGCTAAAAATCGGATGCAAAACGGTCAAAAACCGCAGTAATAGTTCCATTTTGTTCACGGCTTATTAGAGCCCCGACTTCTTAAAGAAGTCGGGGCTCTGGGTGTTATACTTAATATTTGTTGTTAAATATCAATTACTGAATGAATTTAAAAAACCATTCGAGTTACATTTATTTACACGGATTTGCATCAAGTCCCGATTCCCTTAAGGCAAAATATTTCCGTGATCGCTTTTCGTCCCTAGGAATTGACCTAAAAACTCCCGATCTCAATCAAAACAATTTTTCCGGTCTCACCCTCACCCGCCAGTTGCAGCAAATAGAAACAGAATTTCTGCAAACCCCATCCTCCCCATCGGCCGATAAGGTAAAACAATTAGGGGGAGTTACAATAATTGGGTCGAGTTTTGGGGGACTGACCGCGGCTTGGTTGACCCAGCGACAATTGTCAGTAAAGCAAATAGTTTTGTTAGCGCCAGCTTTTGACTTTATCTCCCACTGGCTGCCACTGTTGGGACAGCAACAGTTAGAAAAGTGGCAGTGTGAGAAATATTTGCCCGTTTACCACTACGGCGAACAGCGTTATCTGCCACTGAATTATCAGTTTGTGGCAGATATGGCTCAATACCCTGAAGAAAAATTAATTCGATCAGTCCCTACGTTAATTCTTCACGGCAAACATGATACAATAATACCGATTCAAGCTAGCAGAAATTTTGCCGCTAACCGTCCCTGGGTGCAATTAATCGAATTAGAAGACGATCATTCTTTGGGAAATGTCCTAGCGGAAATTTGGGAAGCGATTCAAAAGTTTTGCCAATTCAAAAATTAAAATTTTACCAACTTGCAAGTCTCAACAATCAAATGACTGAACAAGATCGATCGACTCGCACCTTAGCCGTGGATATTGGCGGAAGCGGCATCAAAGTTATGGTTTTGGACAATGAAGGCGATCCCCAAACGGAACGCAGCCGTTTAGAAACGCCTCAACCACCGAAACCCGAACCCGTACTAGAGGCGATCGCCTCTTTAGCCAGCGGACAAGGAGAATTTGACCGAGTATCCGTCGGTTTTCCTGGAGTCGTGCGTCTAGGCGTCATAAAAACCGCAGTGAATTTAGATCCGTCTTGGATAGATTTTGACTTACAAACTACTCTCAAAGATCGCTTGGGAAAACCTGTGCGAGTGGCTAACGATGCCGATATTCAAGGATTGGGAGCAATTGCTGGGACGGGGGTAGAATTAGTAATTACCGTTGGCACCGGTTTTGGTTCTGCCTTATTTGTCGATGGGATCTTGGTGCCAAATCTAGAGTTAGGACATCACCCGTTTCGCAAAGGGGAAACTTACGAACAGCAATTAGGGCGATCGGCATTAGATACAGTCGGTTCCAAAAGATGGAATCGCCGTCTGGAAAAAGCGCTCACCTATCTGCAATATCTCTTTAACTGCGATCGCATTTACATCGGCGGCGGCAATACTAAAAAGATTGTTTTTGAGTTACCGCCGCAGGTTAAAATAGTACCAAATGTGAGCGGCTTATTGGGTGGCATTGCTTTGTGGCGGGATTGAATAAACTTTGTGGCCAAAATTCCCATCAATATCAAAGAAACCGGATTTTTTGCTCGGATTAAAGGCAATAATCCAGTCTTTCGGTAAAAAACCCGGTTTCGGAATCCACGACGGTTGATTTCTTTTTTGGCTTGTGCGACCGCCGTTTAAACAATTATTCGCCCATCGGATCGCGGTAGCGTTTGGGTTCATCCTTGCGAAACAGATTCGCCAAACCGAGGATGCCCAACAAACCCAAAGCACCCCAATGATTGTTGTCTTCCTTGCTTTCTTGAAAGGGAGTTCTGTCTAGAACAACTCCATTAGACTCAGTATTGTTCTGGGCCGGAGCTGACTCCGTTTGAGCTGAGGCAGGCATAGCTGAAGGGAGAACAGCCAAACTCAAAGCTATGAGGGTAGCGGCGGCATTTTTAGATATATCGGAAGGCTTGACTTTCATACTTGGTTTCCACATATTAGCAGTTACTTTCTAAGAATAATCAATTGGCCACAGCCGACGCATCAATCGATCGACAGAAACTAAATCCCGCATCTCCTCTTGCTTTCGAGATAGAACAAGCTCTATGCTAAGTTCAGATGCTTCTAAGCAGATTATCTAAAATAAAAAGTCGTAAACTATACCATGCTTCCCTTTATCCGAAAAGATTTAGCCGAACTTACCGCATACACTCCCCATCCGGGCGGCACATCAGGAGAACCAGCGCACTCCGAAAGTGCGATCGATCGCCTCGATACCAACGAATGCCCCTACGACTTGCCAGAAGAATTAAAAAAAAAGCTAGCTTGGACTTACCAGCAGTTAATTGAGACAAATCGCTATCCCGACGGAGGCCACGCAGCGCTCAAAGAGGATCTCGCCCAATACGTCAATGAATCAATCACAATCCCCCCGCTAGAGGGGGTTACACTGCCAAAAACCGCCATTACAGCCGACAATATTTCTGTGGGTAACGGTTCCGACGAACTAATTAGATCCCTCTTAATAGCTACTTGTTTAAGCGGTAAAGGCTCTATTTTGGTAGCGAATCCTACATTTTCGATGTATGGAATAATGGCCCAAACCCTCGGCATTCCCGTTGTGAGTGTTCAGCGGAAAGAGGAGAATTTTGAAATCGATATCGAGGCGGCTAAAAGGGCGATCCTCTCCGTTGGGGTAGCCCCCGTAGGGGCGGGGTGCGCTAACGACCAAAATCAAAATCCCCCCGTGCGCGCCGTCTTTGTCGTTCATCCCAATTCCCCTACAGCCAATGCTTTGACAACCGATGAAATAGAATGGTTGTCAACTTTACCCGAAGAGATATTAGTAGTAATTGACGAAGCCTATTTTGAATTCAGCCAAAATACTTTAGCACACCAATTGCACCAGCACCCGAATTGGATTATTTTACGCACATTTTCCAAAGCATTTCGACTGGCCTCAATGAGAGTCGGATATGCGATCGCCCATCCCGAACTCACAGCCACCTTAGAAAAAATCCGTCTCCCCTACAACCTTCCCAGTTTCTCGCAAACAGCAGCCGAGTTAGCCCTAGCGCAGCGGCAGTTATTGCTAGCAACCATTCCCGAAACTCTATCAGAAAGAGCCAAATTAATTGCAGCGCTAACTCAGCATCAAAAATTGCAAGTTTGGCCGAGTGCGGCTAACTTCGTTTACCTGCGGGTGAAAGCTGGCGATGGCGAATCTGCTGAACAGGAACACAAACAAATCATGCAGCAGCTAAAAGATCGAGGTACTTTAATTCGGCATACTGGAGGAGGTTTGCGAATTACGGTGGGCAGTCCCGAGGAAAATCAGCGAACAGTCGATCGAATAGGAGAAATTTTTGACAACTCATAATATTCGGTATCCAGTTTCTGCTTAACACAAAAATAACATTGGAGAAGATATATATGCTTCAAGGAAAGGTTTTACGGGTTGCTCGTCCAACGGATTGCCTCGATCGAGTTGTTCATTTTTACACAGAGGGTTTAGGGCTGCAAATCCTCGATCGTTTTGAAAACCATGAAGGTTTTGACGGAGTAATGGTTGGAATGCCAGGAGAAAGCCACCACTTTGAATTCATCCATCAACGGGGACATATTGTAGGTGGCGCTCCAACTCAAGACAATCTTATCGTCTTTTACCTTCCTAACCAACAAGAATGGCAGCAGGCTGTTGAGCGAATGAAAGCCAGTGGATTTGAGCCTGTAAACTCCTACAATCCCTACTGGGACAAAGATGGAGTTACCTTTGAAGACCCAGATGGCTATCGAGTCGTTTTGCAGAATGCCGAGTGGAGCTTGTAGCAGCGCGATCGCAGCATAAGGTATCTACACCAATTTATAACTGATCATTTCCTTGCCGTGCCGCCCGAATAGTCTGGGGAAATACGCCTACTAAAAGTGCCAAAGCTTCATCGGGAATTTGTGCCACCGTTTCCGAATCCAAATATTGTTCAAACTGAGTTAAAACCATTTGTGCGCGTTCCAAAGCTGTCGGCTTTGCCGTTAACTGTTCCATTAACCGCACCCACTGCCGCCGAATTCCAAAAGCTTTCTGTATTTCTTCGGGAGATTGAGGGCAAACCAAACAAAAATCGCCCACGGGAATTACCTGCTGAGAGTCAACCTCAAAAGCGCCGCCAACGGCAGCCCCAGGCCCGGCAAACTCCGCGTGGAAACGTTTAATCAAAATTAGACCGTTCCGGCGACGGCTATCTATCATCAACAGCTTGCCGCTGTTGATTTCTGCGAGAATATCAGAGGAGTGGGGGTGTTCTGTCAAATCTGTGCCAAGGTTTCGATGTCGCAAGTCCGGGCCAGCAGAAAGGCCGGCGCGGACAATATAATTAGAGGTAAGATTAGAGCTGGATGAAGTATCGACTTTTTTCTCATCCCGCTGCAGATCGAGATTATTCATTTAAAGTTATAAATTAATACTGTCACAAGGTGGTAGTTTGAGCGCGATCGAATATCAAATGCAGGTAGAACAAGCAGTAGACACCCTCAAAGCGGATCTCCCGACGCTGTTTGAGAAAGACATCTCCTACGACATCTACACAAAAGATGTTTATTTTCAAGACCCTGTTAACAAATTTAAAGGAAAAATCAACTATCGCATTATCTTTTGGACTCTGCGATTTCACGGCCAGCTATTCTTTAACGAGATTCACTTTGACCTGCACGACGTAGGTCAGACAGCCCATGATACTATTGTGGCAAATTGGACTGTTCGCGGGACACTGCGGGTTCCCTGGAAAGCTCGGATTTTTTTTAACGGCTACTCTACTTATAAACTGGATAAAGACGGCTTAATTTACGAACATATCGACACCTGGGACAGAGAGCCCGGAGAGATTTTAAAGCAGTTTTTCCGCAAGGGGGAGGAGGCGACCCAAGTATAAGCCCAAAAGGTCGATCGCGCCCAGCCATCAGAGCCGGCAACCGAATTTAACTTATAATGGCTCAAATAATCATCATCCCTCCGATTCATTTTCTGCTATTTGTAAATTGCTAAAATGATCGTCGCCACAGATTTATTTTCTGCTATTTGCACTCCTGAAAAACATCATGCCTGATATTGTCGAGACTGTCACCAAGGCCGGCTCTTTCAAAACACTCGTGACTGTTATTGAAGCGGCTGGTTTGTTAGATTTATTGCAAAGTCCGGGCCCCTACACCGTCTTAGCACCAACTGACGAGGCCTTTGCCAAAATTCCTACGAACACTATTACGTCTTGGTTGGAAGACATACCCAAGCTCAAGAAAATTCTGACTTATCACATTCTGTTTGGAGAGGTACTAACTGAGAACTTACTTGAGTTAAGTTCTGCTGAAACAGTGGAAGGTTCTGTGGTGGGAATTGATACTTCTGAGGGCATTAAAGTGAATGATGCTAAAGTTCTCACTTCAGATATTCTTGCCGACAATGGCGTCATTCATATCATTGATTCGGTGCTACTACCAGCAATGGTTGCAGCCGAATAAAACTTGCGGCATCTCTAAATTTAGTAGGGTGCTTATCGGCGCACCTTAAATTTTAAGCTAGAGAACTTACGCAAGTGTCACAATTAGTAAGGTGGGTCAGAGTCCAAACCCTAGATCGTCCGTCCATCAATCGGTCTGACACACCCTACAAGTCGATTGGATCGTGACACTTGCGTAATTGCTGAACTAATTATCCGAACCTAAAATCAATCCTGAGCGCGCCGGCAGCATCAATTCTAAAAGGCGAGTTTCCCCGTCACCTTTCCAAACAAACTCGCCTTTCCCAAACAGCAATTTATCGTGAGGAGATTTCAACTTAGCTGGCTCAAAGCTAATATTAGCTGCTTCTGTCGCGACATTGACAGCAACAACTATTTCCTCATCCCCCAAAATTCTGGCAAAAACGTAAACCGTTCCCTCAGCAAACAGAATTTGGTACGAACCAGTGCGGAGGGCAGCGTATTTGTGCCGCAAAGCTATCAACTGCTTGTGGTAATCTAAAACATCAAGTTCCCAGTGACCTTGTAAGGGGAAACCGCGGCGAGAATCGGGATCTAGAGCACCGGGCAAACCAACTTCATCGCCGTAGTAAATGCTGGGAGCTCCAGGAAAAGTTAACAGTAGCAAAGTAGCAAGTTCGACGCTAGCTTTATCGCCTCCTGCAATTGTTAACAACCTCGCAGTATCGTGACTGGCCAACAAATTAAGTTGAGTTAGCTGTATCGGCCACGGGTACAGTTCCAAAACGTGCTGAATTTTGTCGCCGTACTCTTTAGCAAAAAGCGGCGGATAGGGATGGTAAGCACGGCCTTCAATTTGAGTTAAATCTACCCTGTCCCCCGCTGCAAAAGCAATAGTCGGTGCAGCAAAAAGATAATTCATCACGCCGTCAAATTGAGTGCCGTCGAGCCATTCTCTCGCATCTTCCCAAACTTCGCCGACAATGTAAGCTTCGGGATTAACTGCTTTAACTCGGTCTCGAAATTCCTGCCAAAATCCTGGGTTTTTAATTTCAAAAGGAACGTCCAGCCGCCAGCCATCGACGCCGAATTTAATCCAATATTCGGCGATTTCCATGATGTATTCTCGCACTTCTGGATTGTCGTGATTGAATACAGGAAGGGCTCGATTCCCATCCCAACCGGCATAATTAGCAGGAAAATTGCCGTCGTAGGCCGATAGCGGCCAGCCTTCAATCTTAAACCAATCTACCCAAGGAGAATGGGGGCCGTTTTCGAGGATATCATGAAAGAAGAAAAAGCCACGGCTGGCATGGTTGAATACGCCGTCGAGAACGATTTTGATATTGCGATCGTGGGCAGCGTCTAGAAGCTCTTTAAAAGCCGGATTGCCACCCAACATCGGATCGACTTGATAGTAGTCGTGGGTGTGGTAGCGGTGATTGCTGGCCGACTGAAATATGGGGGTGAAATAAATTGCGTTAATTCCTAAGTCTTGCAAGTAGTCTAGCTCTTCCATCACGCCCCACAAGTCTCCGCCTTTGTAGCCTTGCAGGGTGGGAATTTCGTGCCATTCTTCCCACATGAAGTTTTGCAGCAGGCGTTTGCGAGGCTGTTTGCTTTTGGCGAAGCGATCGGGGAATATTTGGTAGAATACCGCGTGTTTAACCCAGTCCGGCGTTTGAATTTGCATACACTTTTTCTCGCTTTTACGGCTTAGGCTACAGTAGCAGAGGTTTCTAGGGGATCTAACTTTTGGTAGAGAATAGACATTTTATCCCTTTTTGTCGATCGACAAATTGTAAAATATTACACCAATTTGCCGTCAATGTAAGATTGAAAACTGACTCTACCTAGAAGAAATTTATCGTCCCGACGGGCGGCGCTTCCTGAGTGCTGTGGAGTCGGACAAACTCAGATAACAGGAACGCCCGCAAAAAAAAACCGGCTCAAACTCAAGCAGAACCAGAGTGCACTTTGGGCCCCTACAGAGCGTCAGCGGGCGTGGCGGTGCATCGCTACGTGCCTTGAAAAAGAACAACAGCGCCATGAGCCTCGATCGAGAAATTGTGAAAATGGGGAATTTACCCAAAAAACTTGTTATTAACAGCCAAAACCCCGAACCTTATTCTTTCCTTAAACTGCCTTTATTTATTGAAAGGTATTTTAACTCACAACTCAAAAATTTTTTAAATATCCATAGGGATTGATGGGTATTTTAACTCACAACTCAAAACTCCTAACTCCAGCCCCGGACACACTCCAACTCTTCTAAACCGGATTTTTTAACTCTTATTGAGAGTTTGAAGAAGTATTTGGATTAAACAACCTGGTTTCTGTGTAAGCGACTCAACTCCTAACTCAAAACTCAAAACTTCCTTGCTCCCCCCCCTTGTCAAGAAGCCCTCACCATCCGACACTGTACTTGGAGAGTTAATCGACCCTAGGGAGAAAGTTCCTTGAAAAAAGTTTTAGCCATCATCCTCGGTGGCGGTGTAGGCACCCGCCTTTACCCCCTAACCAAACTGCGAGCCAAACCCGCAGTTCCCCTCGCAGGCAAATATCGCCTCATCGATATTCCTGTCAGCAACTGCATAAACTCGGAAATAGTCAAAATCTACGTCCTCACCCAATTCAACTCGGCATCCCTCAACCGTCACATCTCTCGCACCTACCAGTTTTCCGGCTTCACCGAGGGATTTGTCGAGGTGCTCGCCGCCCAGCAAACTCAGGAAAACCCCAACTGGTTTCAAGGGACAGCCGATGCAGTTCGCCAATATCTCTCGCTGCTAGAACAGTGGGACGTTGATGAATACTTGATTCTTTCGGGCGATCACCTCTATCGCATGGACTACCAGAAGTTTGTGCAGAGACACCGCGAAACCAACGCGGATATCACCCTCTCGGTTTTGCCTATGGACGAGAAGCGGGCGTCGGATTTTGGTTTGATGAAAATCGACGACACCGGCCGCATTGTTTCTTTCAGCGAAAAGCCAAAAGGCGATGCGCTCAAACAAATGCAGGTGGATACTACTACACTGGGATTGACAGCGCAGCAAGCTCAGGAAAGTCCTTACATTGCTTCGATGGGGATTTACGTCTTCAAAAGAGAAGTTCTGATTAAACTCCTGAAAGAATCTCCAAACCAAACTGATTTTGGTAAAGAGATAATTCCGAATTCTTCAAAAGACCACAACGTTCAAGCTTATTTGTTTGACGATTATTGGGAAGATATCGGAACCATTGAGGCTTTTTACGATGCTAACTTGGCTCTGACAAAACAGCCTCAGCCGCCTTTCAGTTTCTACGATGAAAAGGCGCCAATTTACACTCGCCCGCGTTTCTTGCCGCCGACTAAGCTTTTAAATACTCACGTCACTGAATCGATTATTGCTGAAGGCTGCATTCTCAAAGAGTGCCGGATCGACCATTCTGTGTTGGGAGTTCGATCGCGCATTGAAGCTGGATGTACGATTCAAGACACCCTGGTCCTGGGTGCTGACTTCTACGAACCCGACGCCGAACGGCATTCGAGTTTGGACAACGGCGGCGTCGCCCTTGGTATCGGTGCAGATACTACAATTCGCCGCGCGATTGTGGATAAAAATGCTCGCATCGGCCGCAATGTTCAAATAATTAATAAAGACCGAGTGGAAGAAGCCAACCGCGAAAACCAAGGTTTTTACATCCGCAGTGGCATTATCGTAGTTCTGAAAAATGCCACGATTCCTGATGGAACTATCATTTAGTTATTAGTCATTAGTCATTAGTCGTCAGTCATTAGTTTTTTAAGTTAAAATCTGTTACCTGCTTTTCAAGTGACTGATGATAAATAATGAAATTAGTGACAGATCACCAATGACCGATGACTGATGACTGATGACGAAATTCATTCTTTTTTTTGTTGATTATTAATTCCCACCGCTGATGCGAGTTTGTCGAAATACTTGGCTTTATTCAAAGGCTCGCGCATTATTAATAAGCGACAGTCTCTGTTACTGTCTGCCGCGATACAGATATGTCCGCTCGCCTGCGTCTGGCGAATAGCTTCTGATTCTTGTATTTGCGCTGGTAGCACGACTGACAAATGCGCTGCCCGTTTCTGAGCACCACAGCACTCTCGGAACTATCTTTCCAATCGTCGCAGCAGCCACAAGGCCAACTTAGCAAATAATTCATAATGTTAGCACCCTAGTAGCGTTAAAAGCTTATCGCTCTACTATCCTATCTTAATGTTTTATACAAGTGTGTGATTTAGCTAACAGACAGCGAAGAAATTATGTTATATTACTTTGACTTAAATGTATTCAGAGGTTGTAAAAATAAAATTCTCTAGCCGGGGTCTGGGGTGAATAAAAAATATCTAGAAATTCTGTGTAAAAACGGCGCAATTTAGGGTATTATATAGTCACAATTCATAAACCAGATTTGACAGAACTTGCTGATGGAAACCTGCTAAGATTTGGATTGGGTGATCAAGCTCATATCGAGAAGTTCGTAGGGGTAAGCCGGGGCGTAGCCATCGCACCGTGCCCCGGAAAAAAAGACCAAAAAAAGATTGATCGTCCGCGCCAGTCAACCCTCCTAGGCTCGCGCCCGCAACAGCAGCAGCTTGCCCGCCTCACCTCAACCGGGCTGCAGCCTCCCGAAAGCCCTAAGTCTCATAACTCCCCAAAAGTATTCGCCGCAGGAGTTTCACCGTCTCAAAGCTCACAGGTATAGCAACGCCCTAGAGGGTAAGGACGTTCTTAATTGATGAAAGCTATTGTTTGTGTTGTCGAATGCCAAAAGCATTTCTAGAGGCTGCTGCTTCAGCTCCCTTGGACACGAGAGAGCCGAATGCTATAAAATCTTAAACAGCAGGGGAGTGCGGAAATTGCGATCGAACGCCAAGCAACAACCGAACTCGATCGAGTTCAAACCTTTGATAACCTATAATTTGAATGAGATGCCGCAGGCACTTCGGCTCCTGGCATTATACTAATGCGCCATCCTGCGGGTAATTTGGGATTTATTCTTTCTAACAACTAACAACTAACAAATAACAACTAATAAAGAGGGGATTGCTTAATGGCTGCAACAGATTTTAAAGACTATTACGCTATTTTGGGACTCAACAAAACGACCAGTTCTGACGAAATTAAAAAAACTTTCCGCAAACTAGCCCGCAAATATCACCCGGACATGAACCCCGGCAACAAAGAAGCAGAAGCTCGTTTTAAAGAAGTAAACGAAGCTTACGAAGTGCTCTCAGACCCTGAAAAACGCAAAAAATACGATCAATACGGTCAATACTGGAAGCAAGCTGCCACAACTCCAGGCGGATGGCCCGGCGGGGGCAGTACGAATGTAGACTTTGGCGGGGTTGACTTCAGCGAGTACGGCAGTTTTGACGAATTTATCAATGCCTTGCTAGGTCGCGCAGGTAGTAGTCCGGGTAATGCCCGCAATGCCAAGTGGAATTACAGCAACTACCGCAGCACCAGCGGCGGGCCCACAGGTTTTGGCGGATTTGAAGATTTCGCGGGGTACGAAAACCGCAGCGCAGTCAGCTCTCTCGACACCGAGGTCTCCATTTCTCTGACTCTGGGGGAAGCATTTCGGGGAACTTCTAAGCGAGTCGCCACGGGCGAAGTTTCGATTCCAGCAGGAGTGAAAACCGGCAGTAAAATTCGGATAAAAGGCAAAGGTCAAGTTGACCCGTACACGAAGCAGCAGGGAGATTTGTACCTAAAATTAGAAGTTTTGCCTCACGCTTTCTTCCAGTTTGAGGGAGAGAATTTGGTCTGCGAAGTGCCGATAACTCCTGACGAAGCGGTGTTGGGAGCTTCAATTGAAGTGCCGGCGCCTGAAGGTATGATCACTGTGAAATTTCCAGCCGGGATTCGTTCGGGTCAGTCTTTGCGGTTGCGAGGCAAAGGATGGCCGAAACCGAAGAAAAACGAGCGGACTGATTTGTTGGTCAAAATTGCGATCGTGCCACCGAAAGAAATTAGCAGTGTAGAACGCGAATGCTATGAAAAACTCAAAGCCAATCGCACTTTTAATCCTCGCAGTAATCTCAATCAGATGGTGCTTTGAAAAAGCGTGCATTTCTCGGACGCAAATAAGATTCTTTCTTCACTCTTTCATCGGGACACAGCATTGTTGTGTCCCTACTGTATGCAAGCGCGATCTCATTTGAAAAAAACCCTGTTAATAAGTCAACTTTTCTTCGCCCGTAATTTGCACTTTCCAACCTTCTCAAGACTCTTCGCTAGCTCTTAGCTGAGTAGGTTGGCTACCTTGTTTGAGGTTGATGGTAATTTTTTTAGCTCCTTTGTTCTCCAGGTCTCGGATGTAGCCGGTCGATCTGTCAGAAGCTTCCTCTCTGCTGTCATAGGGCCCAAAGTAATAGGTACGCTTTGGCGAATCTGTATCAACTTCTACCCACCATTCGTCGCGTCGAGTGCTGCTAGCAGGTTGAGCTAGCACCCAAAGGGCAGTGAAAAACATACCCAACATAGAGATTTCAAACATATTTACCTCTGGGAAGACTTAAGTAGTTTTTTCTGTTCTCTCTCAATTTATCAACGCAACGGGATCTATCGGCTCGTCCTCAGTGCTGATTTAGCCCCAATTATTTTTGGCAGTTAATGCTAGCTAAAATCTGCATTTTGGCGGAGAAGATGCCTACTTTTAAGCCACCACTACAAATATAAAGTCCGCAGGGTAAGGACTAGGACAAGATGATGCTTAATATTATTGTTGAGGCTTCAGTTAATGAAAAACTAAAACAGAACTTACGCACTCTAGACGCCGACAAACCGGGTTGTTTAACCGATACCCCTCGCAATAGATGGAGTATTTTCGTCAAAAAACCCGGTTTCTGCCGGTTGGACTATCAAAATTCTTAAGCCGCGATACCCTCTGAGAATTCACTATCGCAAATTGTGAGTTCCGAAGGCTGACACCGTTTAATGCGGATGCTAACCCTTTTGGCTCCCTCGCTTTCCAAGTCTTCTATGTAGCCTGGAGTATTGCTGGAAGCTTCTTTGTCGGTGTCAAAGGGGCCAAAATAGTAGGTACAGTGGGGCAAATCGGTGATAATTTCTACCCACCATTTCTCCGACCGGCGGTGGCCCGGCCGGGCAAACACGGACAAGACTGCGACGTAGATACAAAATAAATAAAATCCGAGCATCTTTATTCTTGAGAGTGGTTTAATTTATTATTTGAATCTATCAAAATAATTTGCCCAATCGAATCAACCTCAGTGCTGATTTTGCGTCGATCGACTTTAGATGCGAGATTTTAGATCTTAGATTTTTCTTGCCATCTAAAATCTAAAGCAAAACCCGCCGGTGCGGGTTGTTTGCTAACTAAAAAATGCTCTTTTTCCAAACTAGATGGCTGGGCAAACCTCAGCCTGCTGAGGTTTAGCGCTTGCCTTTGGGGAACTGTTCGATACCAGCCCAACCGTAGAAAACCAGCTCGTCGTTCTGAACTCGGCAGCGGTCTACTCGCAGTTGAGTGCCTTCTAAGGCAAATTTGTCTAAGTCTAGCAAGTTATTTACGTGGGCAATTATAGCTTGACCCAAGTCTACTGCTTGCCCGTCACCGCCGTAAGTAACGCTGACAAATTGGATTTTACGTCGGTCTTCTACTTGCAATTGAGCAGTAATATCTATTTTGACGGGTTCGCTGGCCTCGCCTACGGTAATTTCGGACTGAAGCCGAATTGATTTGTCGGTTCCGAAGCTGACTTCAGTGTTTTGAAAGTGCAGAGATTGCTCTTGGTACTTCAGCTTCTGGAGTTTTTCAACTACAAAAGGTGTATTGAATGAGGTGGTTAAATCCGATCGACTTAAGACTACTCGCATATTTGCCTGGGTAGGCTGCCGCAATTTCACTTGACCTGCAAAAATCGCTCCAAAATCAATGGAGAGTGCTTGCAGGTAGAGTTCCATCACTTCTATGCGAAGGCCGTTGTACATCAACATACCTTTGCCAACGAAGTCGAAACCGTCGATGCTTCCCTGCAAGAGTTTGGCTACTGGTTCGACTCGGATGTTGGCCTCGGCCTTTTCAGAACGCTTGAATAAGGCTGCGATCGCAGCTCCTGCTACTTTACTAACAAGGCGATCGCCACTTTGACCTTGAAAGGATGTACCGCTAAACAAAGCTGCTACCATTTATTCGTTTGCTCATCTACAGTCGCCATTATAACCTCATATTAAGAAATGTAAAAATTGCTTGTGCTTATTCACCTCATAAGCAGATCTTGTTTTTTGTCTGTCTTCAAAACAACATTGTTGAAATTTAAACGCTCAGAGGGGTACCTTGGAGACAGGCGCGATCGAGCAACGCTCCATCCCAAAAGGTTTGTTCCATCATGGCACAAAGCAAATTAGCCCCCGTCAGGTTAGCGCCCCGAAGTACGGCTCCATTCAGGATCGCTTCTTCCAAGTCAGCTCCCGACAAATCAGCGCCAGACAAATTAGCATGGCTCAAATCCGCACCAAGCAAAATTGCCCTAGCCAAAGCAGCGCCCCGCAAATCGGCACCGCGAAAATCGACACCGCTCAAATCCAAATTGCCGATGGATGCCCCCGTCAAAAAAGCACCCCCAAAACTTGCGTCGCGGACTAAAGCGTTAGCGAAGGAAGCTCCCCGCAAATCGGCATTGCGAAAATCTGCGCCTCGCAAGTCAGCGCCGCTCAAGTCAGCGCCTCGGAGGTTGGCTCGCAATACGGCCCGCTGCAAGTTAGCGCCCGCGAGATTAGCTCCACTCAAGTTGGCTTGAGACAAATTAGCATTGGCGAGATCGGCTCCCGCTAAGTCTTTGCCGGCTAAATCAGTGCCAGCCAACATCAAAATTTTGCCTTTACGTATGGCTTCGAGGTCATTAGTCATTATTTTTTAGTCATTAGTCATTAGTCATCAGTCATTAGCGCACAGACAGGCAGCGGACACAACTCCCAGTGGTAGGGTGCGCTTAGCAAGCACAGGCTGATTTTTGATTTTTTGTAGTGCTGGAACAGATTTTGTGCTGAGTTTTAAATGCCCAATACTTCGGCTAGGCACTTCGGCTGCGCTCAGCACAAGCTCTGTACAAGTTCCCAATTACCAATTACCGATCGCCCATTACCAATCTAGTTATTTTATAATGCCGGAGCTGCCGCGGTCGTTCGATCGCCCAAATCCTCCAGCCACACGTTAGGCAGTTGGCTGGGGCGGTTCGGTAACTGCATCAAACCCATTTCTGCCAGCCTGACGACGTTGCTGAGAGTTTCCACCAAAGCCGGATCGAAGCGAGTGCCCGACAGTTCGCGGCACTGTTCCAAAGCTTCGCTCAAACTCAAAGCCGCACGCTCCCCACGGGGTTGAGTCAATTCTTGAAAATCAGCGACCAACCCCAAAATCCGCGAAGCAACGGGTATGGTTTCGGCTCGCAAACCCTCTGGCCTGCCGCTGCCATCCCAATATTCGAGTTGATGCTTGACAATTTCCGCCACAGGTGATAGTTCCGGCATTGCTTGCAGCAGTTGGGAACCAATGAAACTGCGATCGCGCCAAAATGATAAAGTTGCTTGGTCGAAAGCATCGGGAGTGCGATCAAACACCTCATTCGGAGCCGAAATTAAGCCGACTCGAAATAGCAATCCAGCCAGCCGCAGCCTCCGCAACTGCAAAGCCGGCAAATCGAGTAGTTGACCCAAAGTTTCCGACAAAGCCGCCACCTGCAAAGACGCTGTAGGATTTGCGGTATCGCGTTCGTCTACGCGCTGGGCCATCCGCAGAAAAGCTTGAAGTTTGTTAGCGTTCAAATTGCGGCTGACGCGCAAAGCTTGACCTTCCAATTCCCACAATTCGCGGGTTTGGCGGTTAATTGCCACCATTTGCTGCTGAGAACTTTGCAGGTAAGTGACTATCCGCGATACCACGCCACTAATATCTGCCAAGGGCGGGCCTTTGGTTGCCAGGATTTCGTGGTACATTTCCAGCAAACTGTCGGCTAGCGGGGAGTTGTAATGTCGCGTCTGTTCTATAAAAATTTCTGCCGAGGCCGACACCAAAGACTGGTCAAACGACCACAAACCGTAGAACTTTCGTTCTGTATCGACTTCTGGTTTGCCCTCGGGCAAGTATTCCTCGGCTGAAAGTTCGCGGCAAAGCACCATTGCTTTGTATGTGGGGGCGACGATGATTAAATTCCATTCTTGGATGAGGGGGTCGCTCTCATCGAGATTTATTAAAGATACATTTTCTAATTGACCCGTTTTGTGGGTAGCGAAACCGCTGTCGGCTACTGCACCGATGACAACGCACCGAGAAGCATTAGCAATATCTAGGTAGCGATCGGCTTCCTGTAAATACCATTTACCCTGCTGAAACGTTACCAAAACTAAGGGTTGGAGCTCGCTCTTTTCCCCGCCACTGGTTTGCAAAATGTGGTCTTCTAGGGCGTGACATAGGGCTACTAGGGTGTTTTTGAAGTATACCCCGTAGCTAGAAGGCAGTTTTCCGTCGGGAAGTGTAGCTTGTAGTCTAGCGAGAGTTGATTCTGAATTCATTGCAAAAAGCGGTGCCGGCTCTTACTTATTGTAGCGGGCGATCGAACTTCTAGAAAAGACTTTGGGCAAAAGTCCGAGTTTTTGAGTTTTCACCGCTTCGCAACCGAGTCAATGTAGAGTGCGCCGAAGAGTACCTGATTAATTTTAGCAATTTTCTAGAAACCCTCTGTCTTTGGCTGAGTTTTTTTCAGACGAGAAACCTGCCGAGAGGAAGACGGTAAATGACTTAAGTATTAACTACTATTTTTTAAACAATATTATTAGGAATTCTGAGCGTGCTTCAACAAAATAGAAGTTTAGGTGAACAGGCGATCGACAAAGTAGCCGAGATTGCTATTGCTAGCAAATTAGACGAATCCGAAACTTTGTCTGTCACAGTCAACACCGATCCGATCCAGCTAGCCCAGGGATCAGTAGAGGCCGTTGCGGTTGAAGGTACAGGATTGGTAATGCAACAAGATTTGCGTGTGGAAGATTTGCAAATTCACATAAAGGATATTGCTGTCAATCCCCTGACCGCTATGTTTGGCAAACTTGAACTGAACGGCCCTGCCTTCGGTGCGGCACGCGCAGTTTTAACAGAAAGCGATATCAACCGCGCTTTTAATTCCGAATACATCAGCAGGAAACTTAAAAATTTAAAAGTTACTGTTGAGGGACAACAGCAGACAATAGACGTTAAAACTATTGAGTGCCAATTGCTAGACGGAAAAATCGCTTTAAATGCTGAGGTAGTGGTGCGGGAAACTACCTCAACTGAAAAAATTTATTTTACAGCAAAGCCTCAGATCGCAGCGGGGGGTTGGGCAATTTCTCTTCAGGATGTCGAGTATCCTGAAAACAACGAATTTTCGCCTGAGTTAACTGAAGCTTTGGCGAACAAAGCTGGTGAAGTTTTAAACTTGCGAAATTTTGAAATTGAGGGAATGTCCCTGCGAATTCAGCAGCTAAATGTGGAACCGGGCGTGCTGACTTTGCAAGCTGAAGCGAAAGTCGAACAATTCCCTAATTAGGAATGAGAATTAAATAATTTCCACAAGTTTGTGGGATGGGCGTTCCGCCCGTCCCACAATAACAATTAAAATTGTAAGTTATTTAATTCGCGATCCTTAGCAGCTTCTAGGGTGTGTCAGAAACAAAAAAGCTCTTCCATTCCAGCAACTATTGGAACTGGCGCACCCTACCATTATGCTTTGCTCTGGAAAAATCTCTGCAGTTTATGAAATCCCTCTAAAGTTATAAAAAAGTCGATAGCAACCCGCAGCAAAATATCACCGCCGTTAGAGGCAGGCAGGGGTAGTTTACTTTTACTCTTAACAAGTAGTAGTTAAAAATTGGGAACTTCTTGTGAACACTGTAACTTCTTTTTTGAAAAAACTGCGTAACGGTCAATTTTTGACTCAATTTTTGACTGTATGTATGGCCGGTTTGTTGCTGTTTACCAGCACCGCTTGCAATTCGGGCGATGTTCGAGGTGCTCGGCCTGAGAATCCTCCCGTTCAAGCTGGAGGAATGAATAACCCTCACAAGGGTGGCGGTGATGGATACACGAATTATAAAACATCCACCGATCCTAAAGTAAATCAGTCGCCTGCTCAAGCAGAAAAGAATCGGGCTGATTTGTCGATCGTGGGCGATCGTCTCCTGGCATCGACTACCGCTGAATCTAATTCCTCAAAGCTGCTTTATCCGGGCTCTGCACCCCTGGAAACTGACAAGTTCGACCTCGAACTCGGCGGAGATAAAAGTCTGTTAGAAGCGCCAGACGGACAGCCGGCTAAGGCTCAACCCGTATTCGATCGCAGCGATCCCGATGCCAATATTTTAGAGAGAGTAGGCGCCGCCTTTAAGGATGCTTCTGGTTTCCTGAAAGATAGCGCTGAAGATGCCAAGGAAAGCTCAGTTACGAAACTCAATCCGCTGCAAAAATAAGCTAGCAGAACCAAAAATGATGTAGGGGCTGTCTGAAATTAGCCCCTACATAAATAATATAATTTATTGAAACTAGATAAATGCTTGTACAGCGGTTCTCAAAAAAGTGAGGTATGCCCTATGCCCTATGCCCTATGCCCTATAGTACCTCATCTTTCTGAGAAAGGCTATATATCTGCTATCTACTTAACAAAATTTACGCTTTTTATACTTTTTTGAGATTATGCAGAGCAATATATTTTACCTTTTCTGGGATTTATGCTGCGAATTGCCGACAGTATTTATGGTAAATTTCAATCAGGTTTAATAAATCTCAAACATATTGATTAACATGAACTATTTTACCATAAATTAAACTGACTGGGTTGTTGATTTCGTGAGCGACTCCAGCGACTAACTGTGCTAAACTCGACATTTGTTCGGAGTGAATTAGCTGAAGATGTCAACGAAAGTTCCGTTACAAAACTTAAATTTTAAAATTATTTTACAGCTCAAGGAAAAACCCTAAACACTTTTAGGCGTAAAGAAGGATTGTAATGATGGATAAAATACCCGATAGCTCCCACATGATTGGAAAGCTTTTTATAAAATGACCGAGTTTTTATTACAATAGCCAGAAGTCATTGGCATCAGGGTGTTATTGAATCTTTCTATATCAGAAGTTTTGCCCTGATCTCTCCCGACAGATTGGTGTCGCTTGCGAGGGAAAACTTTTTCCTATCGCCCTCCACGATGACATTGCTGAGTTCATCAGTCAGATTTCAATTGAGCTACAGCTAGGAAATGGTATAGTGCTATATACCGATAGTATTCCCAAAGCAAAAGACATTAATAAAAAACAATATGGTGTTGAGCCGATATGTGAAGTTATTAGCAAAAACTGCCATTTATCGGCCCAAGAAATCAAGCAAGCGGTGATTGAGGATGTGCGACGACATATCAGCAATCAACAAGTGTTTGATGACATCACTTTGTTGGTTTTGAAGCGGACGGAATTAGGCGTAGCAACAGAGTCACCGCCTCAAGCAGCCCCATTGGTTTAGAGCGATCGCCAATACCTCAAAACAATAAACTGATGACAGGAAACGGGAAAATGGTCGGCGGGGCGATCGCCTTAGCAGTCAAATTTACGAAGAGGTGGTGAGATATCTCAAACGCCGCCCCCCAAAAGAGGCTGAATCTCCAGAGAACTTCCAAGCCATCGTCACAGTTTAATTTTTTAGTATACTAATCTATTAATGGTAGTTAAATACGATTTTTTGATCGTCATTTTTTCCATCATTATTGCCATTATGACCTCCTATACCACCTTATAATTAACAGAGAGAATGACTCGAAAAAATGGTAAAAATATTTGCTTAGATTGGTTAATTTGTCGTTCTTTGACAATGGGAACGGGCATCTGGGCAATGCACTTTATAGGAATGCTCGCTTATCACCTACCAGTAGCGATCGCCTACAATTTACCCCTTGTGATTGTCTCTTGGCTTGCCGCAGCGATTGCATCTGGTATCGTCTTCTACAGCTTGCATCGAGGCTTTGCACGCAGGTTCTCATTGTTAATCCCCGGTATTCTCATGGGCTCTGGCATTGGAAGTATGCTTTATATAGGCATGGCGGCGATGCGAGTACCTGCCGAAATGCACAATAATTACTGGATTGTGGCACTGTCTTTCTTAGTTGCCGTTATTTCTAAATCTATAAGGAAGTCCGATGTACGACTTGACGAGATTCACTTTAAGGGACATGGCGGAATGCGGGTTGGCTCTACGCCAGTTCGGATTGGGGGTTGAAAGTATGGAAGAGGCGAGTAACAGAATTGTTAGGTATCTTTACGAAAATTTCTGTACTAAGCCAACTGGTGAAAAATCCTGCGCCCTAGTCCGTTTGTTCAAAACTCACCCTTATGAAGACTTAGAAGTCGAACTTGCCGAGTATGCCCGTAGTATGTTGGGCGACTATCCCCCTTGGCCTGCCATGAAGTGCATGACTGCACTGGCAACAGTAGGAGAACAAACGGAATGGAACTCAAGACACACATCCGTTGGACATAAGGCTATTCCGCTGGCAAGCGAATCTGTAGTCGCTCAGATACCGATGATCTCACAACTCATCAGACAGCTCGGCTTAGATATAAAAACAGTTATCAACCCTGACCCGAATCTTTTGGTAGAAATCGAGCAGAGGAAATACAACGTCTTTTATGTACCTGAAGCGATTGGCAGCCCCTATATTCCCGCTCAAGACTCCTTTGTGATTCCCTTCGGAATCAAGTCTGTGTTGGGGTTTGGTGGTCTATTACCTTCAGGCAATATGTTTGCAATTATCATGTTCTTGAAAGTCCAGATTCCTATTAGCACGGTTCAGATGTTCAGCACTCTGGCGCTGAACGTAAAGACAGCACTGCTGCCCTTCGATCGAGGAGCTGTCTTCGCTCAAAAAAAAGATGAATCTGCTACAGCCTCTAAGCAAATATTCACAAGAAACACTGAGCAGGAGATAGCGCAGCTTAGATCCCAGGTAGGGACTTTGAGGCAGTTGCTTGATGTTTTTGACCAATCGATATCGGTACAATCCGATCGACTCGAACAAGCCATAGAGCAACTGGCGGACTCCGCGCAAAAGTTAGATACCCTCAACGAGAGACTCAAGGAAGACAATCTCCGCATGGGTGCGGAATTGGATATCGTGCGTCAAATGCAGCAGATGATTCTGCCCAATGCTTCTGAACTGGAAATTGAAGGACTAGATATTGCTGCATACATGGCTGCTGCTGATGAAGTTGGAGGCGACTACTATGATGTCTTAAACACTGATGGTGTTGTCACTCTTGGCATCGGTGATGTTACTGGACATGGACTCGAAAGCGGTATCTTGATGCTGATGGCGCAAACAGCCGTTCGTACCCTCAAGGAAATCCGCGAAACTGATCCGGTTCGGTTCCTAGATGCGCTCAACCGCACCCTCTACAAAAATGTGCAGCGCATGAAATCTGAGAAAAGTCTCACCCTAGCGATTTTAAATTATTCCCAAGGACAAGTCAGTATTAGCGGACAACATGAAGAAACAATCATTGTGCGCCTTGGCGGACTGGTAGAACGTATCGACACAATGGATTTAGGCTTCCCCATCGCCCTCGACGATGATATTGCTGATTTCATCAGTCACATTTCAATGGAACTACAGCCCGGAGATGGTTTAGTGCTATATACCGATGGTATTCCTGAAGCAAAAGACATTAAGAAAAAACAGTATGGCGTTGAGCAGATGTGTGAAGTCATTCGCCAAAACTGGCATTTGTCGGCTGAAGAAATTAAGCAAGCGGTGATTGACGATTTACGGGGACATATCGGCACTCAAAAAGTGTTTGATGATATTACGCTGTTGGTTTTGAAGCGGACGGAATTAGGCGTAGAAAACAAGTCACCACATCAAGCCGCCGCATTGGTTTAGAGCGATTGCCCATACGTCGAAAAAACCAACTTATGACATAAAACTGGAAAATAATCGTCGGGGCGATCGCCTGAGCATTCAAATTTACGAAAAAGTGGTGAGATATCTCAAACGCAGCCCCCCAAAAGAGGCTGAATCTCAAGAGAACTTCCAAGCTGTAGTCAACTTATAAATTTCTATGATTAAATCTATCTAATGATATCTTGCATCAATGTAAATAAAGCGATCGATCGTGGGATGAGCGCTCAGTTTATTGACATTAGTGCTTTCGGCCAATTAAAACGATTCACTCAAAGCCTTTCTACATAGCGTAAGGCGCGCCAAGGCGCACCCTACGGGATCGATCTGCAAGGGTAATTCCTATTCCTCTCAAAGCTTTTTTCGAGCTAAAACAGCTTTATTCTATTTTTTCTGTGACTCAGAAACTTCAGCAATCAAATCGTCTTTATCAACTTTGGGTACAAAATCAGGGCGTTCTTTGGATTCCCAACCGGGGGGGCGCTTGGAGTTGTACCAGGCGATCGAGCCGATCGTAACTGCGGCAATAAAGCCAACAACAAGAACTGCGATTGGAGCCGTCAAGCTGACACTTGATTCCGGCACTGGCTGCTGCATCAGCAGCTCAATCATTACTTGCCTGATGGGTGCAACAACAACTGCTATGGGGGTGGTCAAGCTGATATCTATCATTAGGCTAAATCCTTATCTACTCTACTTTTACATTATCTTAAGTGCTAATGCCCTTTTGTTGATATATCTGAAGACAGAAAAAGTGACAGAATTGCCGTCATAATGGTTAGAGCTTGAAAATAGGAGAGCTGATTTTATGCCGTTGCCGACAATAGCATTGCTGTTGGCTGCTAGTTTCAGCCTGGGTGCTTTACCGCTAACGGGATGGGCGGTGCGAGTGTTTACCCGCGGAGATTTGAGGGCGCTGGGTACGGGGAATGTGGGTGTGTCTGCTGCTTTCATTCACGGCGGGAAATTAGCGGGAATTGCTGCGGTGTTGGCGGAAATTGCCAGGGGTATTTTGCCGGTTTTGGCGGGGCGATTTTGCTTCCCGGATGCACCTGCGATCGCGATCGCCCTGTTAATTCCTCTAGTTGCGGGCAGATATGCGATCTCCCGAGGTGGAGGCGTGACTAACGCTGTTTGGGGTCTTTTGGTATTTTCGCCGCCGGTGGCTGTATCATCGGGCATTTGGGGGCTGCTGGTGTGGGGTTTGGCACAGCGCTGGTGGGGTGAGGGCGATCGGGCGAGACTCTTTGCTTCCCGTTGCGGGTGTCTGTGTACTCCTATCTGGGTTTGGGTGTGGGGACAATCAATGCCCGAATTTTTAGCAGCAACAGGATTAGCTTTGTTGTTAGCAGCAATTAATTTCAATCAGGGTGATGATATGGCTTTATCTAAATCAGAGCAATTGTTTTCTCTTGATGACTCCTTAGATGCTGCAATCTGCGGTGATAAAGCGGCTAAATTGTCTCAACTCAAACGCGCAGGTTTTAACGTACCTGCGGGTTTTATATTGCCATCGAAGGAAGAGGGAAGAGGGAAGAGGGAAGAAGGAAGAGGGAAGAGGGGAGAAGGAAGAAGAGATGACGAAAATGCCGATCGACTGTTAATCAGTAATTCTGTAATCCAAAATCTAAAATCCCAAATCCAAAATCGAATGATTGTGCGCTCTTCTGCTGCGGGAGAAGACGGCGATCTTAGTTCAGCGGCTGGACAATATCAAACTATTGGCCCTGTTTTCACTGAAGCAGAATTGCTCGACGGCATTAATCGCTGCCGCCAGTCTTATTGGACTTCCGAAGCTGTGGCTTACCGCCGACAGCGACAATTACCCGACACCCAAATGGCTGTATTAATTCAGCCTTATATTGACAGCCAATTTGCGGGAGTCATGTTCAGCCGCAATCCTTTAGATGGTGGTTCCCAGGTAATTATAGAAGCTTTACCGGGAGGAGCCGAAGCTGTTGTCGGCGGACAATGTACTCCGGTTCATTTAGAAATTGATTTTAGTCAACCTGAATTATTAGAAAAAAAATTAACTGAACTTCAAAGTAATTCAATTAGTGTTCAATCGATTTTAACAGAATTGGTGAAACAAGCCCAAGCGATTGAAGCATTTTTTCACGGAATACCGCAGGATATTGAGTGGAGTTGGGACGGGGAAAAAGTTTGGATTTTGCAAAGTCGCCCGATTACTAATTTGCAGCCATTCTGGACGCGAACAATTGCAGCGGAAGTGATTCCCGGTGCAATTCGTCCCCTAACTTGGTCGATTAATCGGCCGCTGACTTGCGGGGTTTGGGGAGAGATTTTTCAGGTGGTTTTGGGCGATCGCGCCAGTGGCTTAAACTTTAATGAAACGGCAACTTTGCTCGGTTCTCACGCCTATTTTAATGCGACTTTGTTGGGCGAAATTTTTCGGATGATGGGATTGCCGGAGCAGGGTTTGGAATTTTTGCTGAGAGGGCAAAAAATGGGCAAGCCGCCTTTGGGGAAGATTTTGCCTTCTTTGCCCGGTTTGTGGCGTTTGGTGCAGCGGGAGAGGGCGCTGAATGCAGAATTTAAGGGCGATCGTACTTCTATTTTCCTCCCGGCACTGCAAAGTTTGGAGAAGGAAGAGGGAAGAAGGAAGAAGGAAGAGGGAAGAGGGAAGAGGGAAGAAGAAATATTAATGCCCAATGCCCAATTCCCAATGCCCGATTATCAATATTTAACGGAATTGTTGGAGAGAGCGGAGCAAATTCAGGAGTGGCTGAAACCGATTACTTACTACAACATATTAGGGCCGATCGGGCTGGCTATTCGCAAGGCAATTTTTCGTGTTAATGATGACTGGCTGGCTAATGACAGCGCTCCTGAAATTGCTTCGGTGCGAGCTTTACAGCAGTTGGCTCAGAAATTGCGGCAAGCTGCTTTTTCGCAGCCTGACGCAACTGTTTCAGTCGCACATTTAGCACAGACATTTGCGGAAACTCCGGGTTTACAAGCAGAGTTTGAAAAGTGGCTTGATATTTACGGATATTTGAGCGAGGTGGGAACGGATATTGCTGTTCCTACTTGGCGAGAACAACCGGAAATTTATCAAAAGTTGCTAATAACTATGGCTCAAAAAGCCGAACCTTATTTAGCTGAAAAACGTGAAATAGGATTGACTTTTTCGCAGAAGTGGCGATTAGATAAATGTCAAGAAAGAGCGCTTGTCAAAAACGAAATTAGCGAAATTTACGCGCGGTTGTTGGCTCATCTACGCTGGACTTTTTTGGAGATTGAAGCTTGCGGATTGGCAATGCAGGTGTTTCAGGAAAGCGGGGATATTTTTTATCTGGAATTTGGGGAAATTCAGCAGTGGATTCGTAGCGGTGCAAGTGTTTCGTTTAAGGATAAAATTAGGGAAAGGCGCGATCGCCTGGTAGCCGATCGCGATCGCCCGATTCCCCCTGTAGTCTACGGCAATTTGCTGCCAAATTCTCAGAAAAGGGCGATCGACTCCGCAACATCGGAAACTAATATCATGCAGGGAATTCCGGCAAGTATTGGCCGTGTCGAAGGCTTTGTCAAGATTTGCCGCACCGCGAGCACGGATTTAGGAGAAAATGCGATCGCAGTAGTCCCATACACCGATGCAGGTTGGGCACCGCTGCTATTAGGAGCAACAGCAATTATCGCCGAAGTTGGGGGCCAATTGTCTCACGGAGCCATAATCGCTCGCGAGTACAAAATTCCCGCAGTTATGAATATTTCTGAAGCTACAACTCGCTTGCGAGACGGTCAAAAAGTCCGAGTAGATGGGTATCTCGGCACTGTAGAATTGCTCGAATAAAAATAATGTACCAGGACTTACGCATAAAAACCCAAGAAACCGGGTTTTTGGCAGCTTCTGCCATCTGTAACATATTCTTGGGCAAAAACCCGGTTTCTGACCACCCGCTGCGATGCTTAGAAACCGGGTTTTTTACGGTTTCGGCGGGCGGCAGCGAAGAGACTCGAAAAAACCCGGTTTCTGGGCCGTGCGTAAGTCCTGTGTACATCCTCAAAACCCCAGTTTCTTGGAGAAACCGGGGTTCGAGAAATTTCCCAATAGTTGTTAATTATGTCTAATTAACTTCCGGGGTAATTCCTTCAGGTTTTGCTGTTGTAGTCAGAAATTCCAAAATTTGGTCAGGAGTTAACTTTGGATTCGCCTGAAGCATTAGAGCAACTACACCCGCAACATAGGGAGCAGCCATAGAGGTTCCGCTAAATTGAGGGTCATAACCTTCTACGTTTTCCGGTGTAATTGGAGCTGTAGATAAGCCGTCATGGCCTGGAGCAACCACAAAATTTATTGGTATCGAACCCGCAGGATTGGAAAAAACTGTCACCTGTTTGCCTGGAGTTGTTACTGCTCCGACAGCTATTCCCAAATTATCGAAAGCATAAAATGCTGGAAAACTTGGTTCGCTAGGGTTGAGTTTGTCCCTGTCATTCCCCGCTGACATCACTACAAAAACTCCGCGTTGTCTGGCATATTCTAAAGCTTGCCGTACTTTATACCAGTTGGCGGTTGGTCCACCCAAACTCATGTTGATCACATTTGCGCCATTGTTTACCGCATAAAAAATGCCATCAGCGACTTTTGCAGGATTTATATCTGTAGAAAGTCCCACTCTAATCGGCATAATCTGAGCATCATAAGCAACCCCATTCATCTCCACGAGGTTACTGGGAGAATTGATGTCAATTCCATTTCTGTGGGCCCCAATGATTCCTGCTACGGCAGTTCCGTGATACCCACGCTGATCGTTTGAATCTGGGGAGACAGTAGCATCGCCATTCACAAAATCCCACCCATTTACATCATCAGGAACTCCGTTGAGATCGTCATCAATACCATTCCCCGGAATTTCTTTAGGATTCCGCCAGATATTGCTCTGTAAATCGGGATGACTCAAGTCAACACCACTATCCAGTACCGCAACCACAACTCCTTTACCCGTGTATCCTGCTTTCCAGGCTGGGGCAACATCGATCTGGTTTAATTCCCCTATGTTATTGAATTTAGCTGCACTGGTGAGCGGGTTCGCAGCATCCAACGGTTTACCAGTAGCAGCCGCAACGGCCGCTGCTGCATCCACCAGTCCATCGCCAAACAAGCTGTTGAACTTATCTGCTGTTGCCGGTGCAGCTAAGATGCTGAGGTTGTAGGGTGTGCTGCCTACAAAAGGGTTGACTCCGAGATAATAAGTACCTGCTGATAAACCCCTAAAGAAAATTTCTTCTCGATTGTTGCCTTGCTGTTGAGGAACGCCAAGAATTTCACCAAAATCAACCTTGTTGTTATTGTTGACATCCTGAAACAGCACTAAATCCGCATCTGTACCTGGAAATATTCCCCGCAAGTTGACTTGAAGGTTGCTGGGCTGTGGGAGATCGAATTTGTAGAGTTTCGCAGGTTGGTTTTCATTAACAAAGCCGTCCCCGGAACCCTTGACTTCGCTGCTGAATGTGCGCAGAGAAGTCGCTTGGTTAAGCAAGAACTGAATTGGCTTGAAAGTTATATCCAGGTTGTAGTTGGTGTTCGCTCCCTGTACACCCTGTTGAACGTAGACAAAGTATCTACCCGGTACTAAAAAGCGATTTTCAATTACTTCTGGCAGAATTCCAAGATTTAGGGAGGGGGAGGCAGAGAATGCCTCTCCCATTGGGCTACCATCGCCATTAGTATCCCTCACCAAGAATAAATCAGCGTCCGCACTCAAACCGCTGAGTCTCAATGTGATACTACTGGCTGTGTCAGTGGTGAAAGTGTAAATATCTTCGGTGTCGTTTTCACCTATGAAGCCATTCCGGCTAATTGAATTTTTCAGGGTACCGAGGTCTGTTAATCCTACTGCTGCTGCTTTTCGTTCGGTTTGGGGTACAAAAGAGTCATTGCTACTACCACCAATTAGCGTGTCTCCACCCAAGTTGCTAACCGAACTGTCTTGGTCATCAGAACCTGTAAGTATGTCGCTGCCTTGACTACCGTGCAGCGAGTCTGTTCCTTGACCTCCAACGAGGGTATTGTTCCCAAAGTTGCCAGAGATGAAGTCATCAAAGTTCCCGCCCAATAGGGAATCGTTACCGCTACCTCCTAACAGGAAATTCTGACCGCCACCGCCATCGATCGATTCTGGAGATACCGAACCAATCACAGTATCATTACCTTCTAAAGCCCGCAGTCCTCTGGTGAAGGGATTTAAAAGTCCTGGGGTTAGCCTGAAGAAATCAGAATTGGGAGTTAGATCGAAAAAATTACCGTCACTGCTGGAACCACTCATAATCAGATGCTCCTGGTCAGCTCAATAGGTATATTTTACTATGGAAAAAGTTTCAACCCTGAAATCGCAAAGTTTTTTAATGATACTCAAAGAAAATTCATAGGACTCAGGCAACAATCCTATGGATAGGTTTAACCCCACATTCCGCAGGTTTTAACACTAATTGGGGATTTTTTGGTAAGAAATGGCTGTAATTATTTGTCTACAATTATTGCGCTGATATGTAGAAATATTAGTTTTTATTAAGGAGTGTTTTTTTGTCCTCAATAGTCATTAACTATCGAGAATATGTTGGCAATTAAATTCCTAGGATGACGTTTGATCGTCAACATATTTTTGACTATGTTAAGAACTGCGGAATGTGGGTTTAACCACAGGGAATTGCCATACAAAACGCTATATAACGCAAATTCGACGCGGACGAGTGTAACGGTCAACATAGACTGTTTCTGAAGGTGAGTTTGACGGCGGAAATCCGAATTAATTAAAAGTGTAAATAGGAGCCTCTATGTCATACATACATAGCTTTTGAGCCGGGTATGTATAAGAATTAGGCTTGCTACTAAATTCACCATCAAATTAGCAACGTTGCGAGGGTAGTAAGGAGTTTTTTTCTGAAAAACCAAAAACCATAGTGAGGACTTCAGTCCTCACTATAAAACTATCTGAGACTGCTAGTTTCCTACACTAAGAAATTCTGGACAACATAGTTCCCCACATTTCTACCCGCACTCAAGCCATTTACGTTAGCACTCATGAAATGGATGCCTCCGTAAATGCGACTCATGCCCGATTCGTCGGCCGCTTCGCTGAAGTTCTCGTAGGTTCGCAAACTGTTGACAGATGGATCTCCCCGATCGGCAAAGCCGTAATCCGAACCAAATACAGAACTCATAACAGGATCTGCAGCACCGCTAAAGGTACTGTGACCCGATGTGTACTCAGGGAACGGCGGAGTAGTTATCAGCGGAGTCCATAGGGGGTCGGCTGTCGTGTTGGGATTGTTGTCTGTGTCTGCTTGGCGAATAGCTGTCACCGGCCGCCACAAGTTGTACTCATACTTGGTATCCCAGCAACTAATAGCTGCATCGGCGAGAGCAATATTCAGCAGGGCAAACAAGCGGGCGCTATCTTCCAGGGATGTGGCGGTGAGAGTTGCTGTTTCTTCGGCGATTTGATTCCAGTGGCCCGGAGGCGTAAACGTCCCAGCGCCGTTGGCCCAGAATTTGGCGATCTGTGTTTGGTCTGGGGTGCGCGTGAGGCTGTCACTTTTGCCGATTTCTTTGACGTAGTTAACTTCCTCTGCGTACTTGGCGCTGTCAAGGGCGGGCGGGCCGGCCGGGCGGAACTGAGAACCGCTAGTCATGGCAAAGGGAGTAACTTCTGCCCACTGTGGTGCCAGCGCGGCCGCAAGGGCAGGGGGAGTCGGCATCCAACTACCGGGTTCGGTTTTGGGGGTGTACTGCACTACTTTCGTGATGCCGTCTGTACTCCGCAAACTGATAATTTGGTCGGCAACTTGCTGTCCCAGGGCAATCCCGTCTTCTTTAGCTTTGCCATCGGTAATTTTAGCTAAAGACGATGCGTATACTTCGTTGAATGTCGCTGCTTGCGCTGGGTAGAGGCTGACTAGGGTGCGGTGGGCTGCGGCTGCTGTCGCGGCTTCTGCTGATGTGCCTGCTGGTGCATCTATGTTGACCCGGTAAGGGCTGTATTTTTTGCTGATCGAGTTAACAGCATCGTGAATGGCTGCGTGAACCATTGCCATGTTGCGGGAGGCGAGGGGAGGCGCGGTACTGGCTGTCCGCACTGCATTCAGCATGACTCCGTTCCACTCAATGACAGGGTTTCCCGATAGCTGATTTGTGAATTGGTCGCGGTTGATTGTGTTGCTGTTGACTCCCGCCAATACTACTAAATACTCGCCCGTGAGTTTGTCTTGAATTATAGTGCTGTTGCTGTTGGCGCCGGTGCCTTGCTCGATGTTTAAATCTTCAAAGCTGAGGCCGTCTAGCAATCGAATTTTGTCATTGCCGTTGCCGAAGTCGGCGATGTAGTCGGCTGTAGCTACAGTTGGGCCACCGCTGCCTTTAGCAATGGCAAATATATCATCGCCTGTGCCGCCGCTGATGGTATCGCTACCTACGCCTGCGTAGATGAGATCGTTGCCGGAATCGCCACTAATTAGGTCGCTGCCTTTGCCTCCCCAGAGGATGTCATTGTCTGCACCACCAACAATCGTATCGTTGCCTTGGTCGCCGCAGATTTTGTCTTTGCCTGCATCGCCTTCGAGATAGTCGTCTCCGCTGTTGGCATAAATTATGTCGTTGCCATCCAAGGCGTTAAATCTGTCTGGTTGGATGGTTCCTTCGAGATAGTCAAATTTAGAACTGGGGTTCAGGGATGCCATGTTTATTTATTGGATATTTTGATTAAAGCGCAAAGGTTCGTACCGTCTGTAGATGCTTAGGTGTATTTACCCCTGATTTAATAGTATTAAACTTTCTGGTTGATAAGTAAACGCCACAACCAAGGTTTATTTAATATTTAACGGGCTTTTTATGAAGTTTTGCGCTTTGAATTTGCGTAAAAATACAGACGTTGAAACTGCATTAGATACTGCAACGTTGTTAATTTTTTATAAACAAACGGTTTTTTTTATCTTTATCTAAAGATAATTTTTACCAGCATAAAAGGTGCGGATTGTGTAACTGAATAAGTATATGTTGATTAAGCACTTCTCAAAGCTGCGATCGGGTCGAGTTTGGCGGCTTGGCGGGCGGGGACAACGCCGAAGAAGAGGCCGACTGCACCGGATACACTGACCGCAAGGGCGATCGCCACGGGTGATATTCCAGCTTGCAATGGCGTGAAATTACCTACCAGCAAGATACCCCCGACACCTACGCCAGTACCGACGATCCCTCCGGCAGCGGATAAAATTACAGCTTCGACAATAAATTGAAACAAGATATCTTGTTGGGATGCGCCGATCGCCTTTCTGAGCCCAATTTCCTGAGTGCGTTCGCTGACGGACACCAGCATAATGTTCATAATCCCAATGCCACCGACTAATAGGGAAATGCTGGCAACAGCAGTTAACATCAGAGTCAAAGCGCCGGAAATGGCCCCCATTCTTGCCATTAAATCTTTCTGATTTCTGACAGTAAAGTCATCTTCGGTAGTAATTTTGTGCCGCAATCTCAGCAAGTTTTCCACCTGAAATTGCGCCGCGTCCATTTGCAATTCATCTTTAATCGAAATAAATATCGACGTGACAGCCAAACCGTAGGGAGATTTGCGCCCGACTATGCGATTGGCCATTGTGGTGATCGGCACAGTGGCGGAATTGTCAAAATTCGTACCAAAAGATGTGCCTTTGGGCGCCAATACTCCAATTACTTTGACGCTGACATTTTGGATACGCACCTGTTCGCCCAAGGGATTTGTATTACCAAAAAGTTTCTCTGCTAATTCTGAACCGAGAACCACAACTTGGTTACTTTGCTTAACATCTAGTTCGGTCAAAAACCGCCCTTTTGCCATTTCAAAGCTTCTGACTTCTAGAAATTCGGGAATCGTGCCAAAAATTAGAGACGAAACATTTTTGTTGCTGTAGCGAACAATTTCGGAACTGTTAAGTTCTGCTGACACGCCTTGAACGGATGGGACTTGAGTTGCGATCGCCTTTGCGTCTTCTAATATCAGTGTTTGAGGCGCACTTGAGATGGTACTTCGCCTAGCGTTGGGAACTCCAGGCCTCACGATTAATACATTTGTACCTAGGGATTGAACTTGTCCTGCTACAAATTTTTGAGCTCCTTCTCCAATTCCAATCATGGCAATTACTGAGGCGTTGCCGACAATCATCCCGATCATTGTTAAACTGCTGCGAGTTTTGTTGGCTAGTAGCGTTTGACCGGCCATTTTGACGCTTTCAATAAAATTCATACTTTGTTATGAGTTATTAGTTATGAGTTATTAATTATGAGTTATAGGAATCCTTGCAGGAGGCGTAATTTTTTTACCCCACCCCAACCCTCCCCGAACTCGCGGGGAGGGAGTAAGAAATTCACAAATGATTGAGAATTGCTATATGACTTATTAGTTATTTTTATAACAGTCAACAGTCAACAGTCAACAGCCAACCGTCAACAAACTAATTAAGCACTTCTCAATGCCACAATCGGGTCTAATTTAGCAGCTTGTTTTGCAGGTACGATGCCGAAAAATAAGCCGATACTGCCGGAAACACCGACTGCAAGTGCGATCGCCATTGGGGAAACACTAGCTTGCAGGGGAGTAAAAGCAGCTACTAAAAGCACGCCGCCGATACCGAATCCAGTGCCGATCGCCCCGCCTGCTGCTGACAAAATCACAGACTCTATCATAAACTGAATCAGGATATCTTGCTGAGAAGCTCCGATCGCCTTTCTCAGTCCAATTTCCTTAGTGCGTTCGGTAACAGAAACCAGCATAATATTCATAATCCCAATGCCGCCGACAAACAGCGAAATTGCCGCCACGAAAGCCAACATCAACGTCAAACCACCAGTAATGTTGCCCAAAGTTTTCATTAACTCTTTCTGATTTCGGACAGTAAAATCATCCTCTTTAGTAATTTTATGACGCAATCTGAGCAAATTTTCTATTTGAAATTGGGCAGCTTGCATCATAGTTTCATCTTTAATAGCCACCGAAATAAATGTTACTTTTGTACCGTAGGGAGACGAGCGACCTACGATCCGATTTGCCATTGTTGTCAGCGGCAAATAAACGTTCATATCTTGATTGTCGCCAAAACTTGAACCTTTCGCCTGCATGACTCCAATCACTTGAAAGCTAGAATTTTTGATGCGAATGTATTGACCAACTGGCTGTGTATTGCCAAACAATTGTTCTGCTGCTTCCGATCCTAAAGCAACCACATTTTCTTGTCTTTCTAAATCTAATTTGCTTAAAAATCGACCTTGACCGACATCAAAGCTTCTAACTGTCAGAAATTCTGGGGTAGTTCCGACAATGGAAGATGAGACATTTTTATTGCGGTAAGTAACGATTTGACTATCATTAAGAGTTGGTGCGACTTCTTGGACAGAAGGTACTTGAGATGCGATCGCCTCTGCATCTTCCACTACTAAAGTCTGAGGTGGAATCACCGGGCGGCTTTGCGCTTCAGGACTTCCGGGAATAATAAATAGCAAGTTTGAACCCAGAGAGTTAACTTGTCCCTCGATAAATGTTTGAGCTCCTTCGCCGATACCGATCATAGAAATGACAGAAGCATTGCCGATGATAATTCCTAACATCGTCAAGGTGCTGCGAAGCTTGTTTGCCATCAAAGTTGTGACGGCCATTTTGACGCTTTCAACAATATCCATAATTCGATTTTAGATTTGGGATTTTAGATTTTAGATTAGGGAATTGGCATTATTGGTGTCAACTTAATATTTAAACCCATCATAAATCTCGCTTGTAGTCGAGTCTCGCTTCCCCTAAATTCCCCTTAATAAGGGGGACTTTGAATAGTCTTGTCCCCCTCTTATTAAGGGGTGTTAGGGAGGAGCTCGGGGCTTGAAAACACCATAGAGCGATCGAGATAATGCCCCATGCCCTATGCCCCATGCCCCATGCCCTATGCCCTATGCCCCATGCCCTATTTCTGATTCTTGATAATATCCTCCAGCTTTTTACCTTGAGGAAGTTCGGTAAAAACGCGATCGCCCGCTTTTGCACCCTCTAAAATCTGAATCTTGTTGCCAATAGTCGATCCAACCGTAACAGCCTTAAACTTCGGCTGCTGTTTCTCATCGGGAACTAGCACACCTGTTTGACCTTTATTAGTCACAATTGCCACCGTCGGCACAACTAAAGCATTGCTCAGCTTTTGACCTACAAATCTCAAATCTACATTCATCCCCGATTGCAGCGACTCTTTGCCCGTATCAATAGCAACTCGCACTTGAAATAGCGTCACATCCCGTTCCTTAACAGCTTCCGGCGCAATTAACTTAACGCGACCTTTAAACACTTGATCTGGATAAGCATCAGCCACTATTTCAACTTCTTGGCCCGGTTTAATTTGGCTGATATCAGCCTCCGGGACTTTCGCCAAAACTTCCACATCTCTAGCTAAAGCGACAATCGATGTCGAAGTTGCCGAAGTAGCTTCCGAGGCCGAAGTGGCCGGAGTTACAAAAGCTCCTTGGATGGCGTATCTTTGGGTAATAATTCCCGCAAAAGGAGCGCGAACTTTCGTATCTTCTAACTGCACTTCTTGAAAGCGAACTTGAGCTTGAGCTTCCTCTAATTCAGCTTTAGCTTGAGCTATTTCTTCGGGGCGAGAACCGTTTTCTTGTGCGTCCAATTGACTTTTGGCTTCAGCAACTGCTGCTTCGGCTTTGGCGATTTCTTCGGGACGGTTGCCGTTCTCTACTTGCGCTAATTTGCTTTTAGCTTCGGCAACTTCTGCTTCTGCTTTGGCAATTTCTTCCGATCGCGTGCCGTTTTGCAATTGGTTCAATGCTTGCTGCTCGACTTGCACAGCAGCTTGCAGTTGCTGAATTTGCGACAGCCGATTTTCTTGTAGTTGTTGCAGGCGTCTTTGAGATTCTATTAATTTAGCTTGGGCTGTACGATTTTCTTTAATTAATTCATCGAGTTTATCTTTAGCCAAAGCACCTTCTTCCACTAGCGGTCGATTGCGTTCTACCCGTTGAGCTGTTAATTCGGCTTGGGCTTTACTCGAGTCAATTTGCGTTTGTGCTTGGGCAATTTCTTGTTTGACACTGCCGGTTTGAGCGTCTGCTAAACGAGCTTGAGCTTGGGCTAAACGAGCTCGCGCTTGGCTGACTTCTTCAACGCGGCTGCCAGCTCGCAGTCGCTGCAACCCTGCTTGAGTTTGCTGCAAGCGGGCTCTGGCTCCTGCAACTTCTTCAACGCGGCTGCCGGCTTGGGCTTGCGCCAGACTGGCTTCGGCTTGATCTAAGCGCGCTCGGGCGCTGGCGATGTCTTCCGATCGATTCCCGGCTTCAATTTTGGCGAGTTTTGCTCGCACGCTGGCTTCGCGGGCTTTAGCTTGAGCTAGTTGAGCTTCTACATCGCGACTTTCCATGCGCGCAACGATTTGTCCTGCTTCCACTTTATCGCCCTGTTCGACAAATAATTCTGCGATCCGGCCGGAGCCTTTGGGGCTGAGATTCACGCGCTGTACGGGCTGCACCGTGCCGCTCGACGTGATCCGCACCGTGAGGTTTTGCGCTTCCACCGGCACTGTCATAGTGGCGATCGCATCTACTTTCGGCTGCGATCGACTTTTTGCTATATATATAGTGGTCGGTACAGCTAGCAACCCGGCTGCAACCAACCCAATCGCCCACCGCTGCGGTTTGCGCGCGGGTTTCTTCGGAGACTGCTTTTGGGCGGGTTTTTTATCTGCAATTTTAGTCTCTACGGCCTTGGTGTCTACAGTCTGAGTATCTTCCACCTTGACCTGAGCAGTTTCCTTTTTAGGGCTAACGATCATACCGACTCACCTAATTTAATCTCAGGATTACCTTAAAGGTAAAATTTTTGCTGATGCTTGGCATCGTCTTTCAGACTCATCCGATCGGGTGATTTATAAAAAGTTCCCCAACCAGCACCTGTAAACAATTATAGCTAATCTTTGCAATTTATTAAAAAATGTTAAGTTTTTTCAGCCAAAAGAGGTGGATCTAAACAAAATCGCTCCTGGCTGCTGGCAAATTAAAATATATTTTAGCAGATAATATTATTTTGGGGAGCTAGGTGCCCGCTTCTCACCAGCAACAAAGGCGGATCTGGCTGCGGGCGATCGACTATAGTAGGTCATTGCCGACTCGTGTTAGCGATCGCAGCGGGATCGGCCAGTGAATCGCTCGTAACGACACAGTATGGACACACTTAATTCTCATAAACCCGGTTTCACGGGTAGCGGTGCGTAAGTCCTGAATACATATCCGCCCTGTGCCCACAACAGGTTAAAATATTTTTCAAATCCGTTAAAAATGGAAAATAAAAACAATGAATCGTCCTCAAAGCGTTACAGTTCTGGCAATCTTGCAGCTAATTAGCGGCGTATTCAGCCTCCTTGACGGGTTGTTCATCTTACTTTTTGCCGGCATTTTTGGCGGCATCGGTGCGGCTGTCGGCGGGGCAAAAGTTGGCACTGTAATCGGCGGCTTCATTGCCATTTTTGCGGGAATCAGTTTTATTTTAGGTCTCCTCTCCTTACTCTTAACTTGGGGTTTGTTTCAACTCAAAAATTGGGCTTGGACTGGAACATTAATTGTCCATATCATCGCCACCCTCGCGCAAATTGCCAAAATGTTGGGCAGCGGCGGTACAGCAGTCAATTTTTTAACTCTGGGTTTTGCAGTAGCTAGCATTTACTACCTGCTGCGGCCGGATGTTAAACAAGCATTTCGTGTCTGATTTCCTTTTCATTAACGGTACTGAATTCTGGGATCAAAAAAAGCATAGGAAATATCAACAGCCAGATTAATCAGTACAAAAGTTACAGCCACAAAAATTACTCCTCCTTGGACTATTGGGTAATCCCGTGTCAGAATACCGCTATAAATCCAAGAACCAATTCCCGGCCAGGAAAAAATCGTTTCAGTCAGAATAGCGCCGCCTAAAAGAGTGCCGAACTGCAAACCGATAGTTGTGACGATCGGCAAAAACGCATTTTTCAAAGCGTGTTTCAAAATCACCCAATATTCCGGTAATCCTTTCGCCCTCGCAGTGCGGATGTAATCTTGAGAAAGCACTTCCAGCATTGCAGAACGAGTGATGCGAGCTATAATCGCCAGAGGAATAGTTCCTAAAGTCAAAGCTGGCAGGATTAAATGGGCGATCGCATCCCGCAAAGCCGCTAAATTCCACCTCAGCAAAGAATCCAAAATATAAACACCCGTAATCGACTTAAAACCAAACCCCAAATCTACACTCATCCGCCCGCTAGGAGGCAGCCATTTCAGATAAACAGCAAACAAATAAATCAATATCAATCCCAACCAATACACTGGCAAAGATACGCCAATTAACGAACCACTCATGGCGATATTATCCAGCCAGCTATTTTTCCGAACAGCAGCCAAAATCCCCGCCGGAATTCCGATAACCAGTGCCACCAACATCGCCACCACAGACAGTTCAAAAGTAGCAGGCCAGCGACTTCTAATTTCATCAATTATCGGAATACCGCTAATAATACTATTTCCCAAATCCAAGCGCAGCAAACTCCATAAAAAAGCCAAATATTGCAAAGGCAAAGGCTGATTCAAACCTAATCTCGCTTTCAAAACTTCCACCTGTTCCGGAGTTCCCCGTTCCCCCAAAAGCACTGTAGCTGGGTCTCCGGGTATCAAATGCAAAAAAGCAAATACTAGCAGAGTGATTCCGAAAAGGACTGGCAATATTCCGAGCAAACGTTTAACAATATATTTAGCCATAATTAGATTTGAGATTTAAGGTTTGAGAACAAGAATATGAATAGAAAAGTAAATTTATGTAAATAATAAGGAACCAAAGAGAAGATATTTTAATCAACAGTGACATACTTACGTACATACTTACGTAGACATAGGCTATAGTAAGATTGATTTTATTTTGGGTGAACCTTGCAGGCGATCGCACCAGACACAAACGAGCGATCGCACTTTTAACTGCAATCTAGGCATTTTGTTACATAAATTAATTTGTGAGGTGTATTATGCCTTGCTCAACAATATCAGCACGCGCGATCGCAGGTGCCGTTGCGGGTACAATGCCTGAAACCACACTGACTATTGGAAAACTAGCGCCTAACTTTGAATGGCTCAAGCAATTCGGCACACCCAAGGACGATCGCTTCAGCAGCACAGCACTTGAGAGTGCAGGCAATCTCTATCTGACAGGATATACCTATGACTTTTTGAGCGGCACAAATCCAAGTACAAATGCCTGGGTAACTAAATATGACAGCAGTGGCAGTCAGTCGTGGCTTAAGCAGTTAGGGGATAACTTGGCGACGGAAGTGAGAGTGGATAGTGCTGGCAATGTCTACCTGACAGGAAACACTGCTGCCGCTTCACCGCAGGGGATTTTTAATGATTCCGACGCTTGGGTAGCTAAGTATGACAACACCGGCAGCCAGTTGTGGCTCAAGCAGTTCGTCGTCACAACCCCTGATTTTAATGACTATCCCTCAGACCTCGCTGTCGATAGTGTCGGCAATGTCTACATTTCAGGAACAAGTGGCTATACAACTTCAGGTGCAGGTGGAGGCCCCAAAAGCGCTTGGGTAGCTAAGTATGACGACAGGGGCAACCAGTTGTGGTTGAAGGATGTCAATGCTGACACCCACGACATCTCCGATGGCATAAAAGTGGACAGCAGTGGCAATGTCTATCTGACAGGCACAAACTATAACTTTTCAAAAGGCTATCCACCGGATGTTCACACCTGGGCAGCCAAGTATGACAGCAATGGCAATCAGTTGTGGTGGAAGGAATTCCCGACTGCTGACTCTGACTACCGAGAAATCACAGCCCCCTCAGATTTAGGGGTGGATAGCGCTGGAAATCTCTACCTGACTGGAGAAACCAACGGCTCTTTGGGAAGTCC
>NZ_JAUBRB010000017.1:63246-118094 GCF_036701585.1 Microcoleus sp. POL10_C6
CAATGCAGGCAGTGAAGATATTTGGGCAACTAAGTACGACAGCAATGGCAATCAGTTGTGGCTCAAGCAATTCGGGAGTCCTGAAGATGATTTCCGCCCAAACTTAGCACTTGATAGCGCTGGCAATCTCTACCTGACGGGAGAAACCAACGGCTCTTTGGGAGGCCCCAATGCAGGCAGTGAAGATATTTGGGCAACTAAGTACGACAGCAATGGCAATCAGTTGTGGCTCAAGCAATTCGGGACTGCTAAATCTGACTCCCCCTCAGACTTAGCAGTCGATAGCGCTGGTAATGTCTACCTCACGGGCTCAACCGAGGGCGCTTTGGGAGACACCAATGCAGGCGGTCAAGATATTTGGGCAACTAAGTACGACAGCAATGGCAACCAGTTGTGGCTGAAGCAATTCGGGACTGCTGAATCTGACTCCTCCTCAGAATTAGCACTCGATAGCGTTGGCCATCTCTATCTCACGGGACAAACTAATGGCGCTTTGGGAGGTCCCAATGCAGGCGGTCAAGATATTTGGATTGCTAAACTCGGCACAATCACAGAGGTAGTCACACTAACGCCGACGCCTAGTTTTACACCAACTCCTACAACAACAACAACGCCATCTGTCACACCGACACCAAAGCCGACATCAACTCCGACGCCATCTGTCACGCCAACGCCCACTCCGACAACAACACCAACGCCATCTGTCACGCCGACACCAACGCCGACATCAACGCCAACGCCATCTGTCACACCGACACTAACGCAGTCTAATTCTGATCCAATTATCGGTACTGATGGCGACGATATGCTTGCAGGCGATCGCAGCAACGATACCATCAGTGGCAAACAGGGAAATGATACTCTCAGTGATCTTGATGGCAATGATGGAATGTATGGTCATCAAGGAAATGATTTTCTCGAAGGTGGTAATGGGGATGATAGCCTTTACGGTGGCAAGGGCAATGATACTTTGCTTGGCAATAACGGTGAGGATGTTTTATTTGGCGATCGCGCTTCTGACAGTCTCATTGGCGGTGAAGGCAATGATACTCTCTACGGCGGTAAAGGAAATGATACCCTATTTGGCAGCTTGGGAAATGATTGTTTAATTGGAGGTTTGGGGAGCGATCGATTCCTCTTAGGACTTGATGTCGGAACGGATACCATTTTAGATTTTGAAGACGAGAAAGATTTACTCACACTTGCTAGCGGTATCACCTTCTCTCAATTAGCAATTACTCAAAGTAACAGTGCAACTTTAATCCAGTTTGTGCCAACAGGAGAAATCTTGGCATCTCTGAGTACGATATCGGCGAGTCAAATTAATGCTGCCGACTTCACTTTCCTCTAAAACATGACTTACCCATAAACTCTATCTGTAGGGTACATCTCGCTCTAACTTCTCAATTTTTGCTCACTTCCTCAAAAGACTCCGACCCCAAAGGACTCGGAATCCAACCTTGAATATTCTTGCGTTTCCCTAAAAGCGGCTGCGAATGTACGATCGGCAAACGCACAGCTTCCCCATGCAAAATCTCGCTAACTTCCGCATAAATTTTCGCCCTAGCTGCTTTATCCCCACTCGCCCTCCCCCGATCCAAAAGTTCCAGAACTTTCGGATTTTTCCAATTTCCCAAATCCGCCGTGGAACCCGGCCCGAAGTGAGGATAATAAAAATTGTCTGGATCGCCATAATCTCCCGTCCAACCCATCATAAAAGCTTGAAATCCCGGAGGCTTGAGCCGATCTGCTAAATAAGCAGACCAATCCTTTGTCAGCAATTTTACCCGAATCCCGATCGCGCTCAAATCCGCCGCCAAAGCCTCAGCGATCGGCTTCGGCGTGGGAAAATAGGGACGGCTGACGGGCATATACCACAAATCCAAATCAAAACCGTTCGGATAACCGGCTTTCGCGAGCATTGCTTTAGCTTGCTGCGGGTTAAATTCATAATCTTTAACTTTATCCGACCCCGCCCAATTCAGCGCAGGGGGGATAAATTGGGAATCATGTTTTCCGAGTTCTCCCCAGAAAGCTTGGACTATTGCTGGCTTGTTAATTGTTTGGGCGATCGCCCGCCTGACTTCGGGTTTTGACAAAGGTTCGTAACTCGGATTTAAGGCTAAATAACCGACATTAAAAGAAGGTCGCACAACAGCTTCTAAATTAGCATCTCCCTGAACTTCTTTCAATTGATCCGGCGTTAAATCCACAGTAAAATCAAGTTGTCCAGCTCGCAACTGAGCCAATCTCGCCGCCGGATCGTCAACAAAACGAACTACCAATTGATTGACTTTTGGTGTACCCGTTTTCCAATAATTCGGATTTTTCTCCAAAACTATGCGATCGCCCGATCGCCATTCCTGAAACACAAAAGGCCCCGTCCCCACCGCCAGCGACCCCGGAGTGCCGTATTTAGCACCCGCTTTTTTCACCGCCGCCGGACTCGCCATCCCGAAATAAGCGGAACCTATCGCCGACGGAAAAGCCGCAAAAGGTCGATTCAAAACAAATTTAATTGTAGACTTATCAACAACTGTCACATCTTTTACTAAAGAATCTTTTTCTCCCTTAAACCCGCCAAAAAAATCTTTCCAAATCGAATAATTCTTGCCCGCTTCTCGAAAACCGTTAGGATTTTTGGCATCCCACCAGCGATCCACATTAAACTTAACAGCTTCCGCGTCAAAATCCGTACCGTCGTGAAACTTTACCCCGGAACGCAACTTAAAAGTCCAAGTTTTACCATCTTTAGAACTTGACCATTCCGTAGCCAGACTCGGTTCAAGTTCCACAGTTCCCGGTTTGAAATCAGTCAAGCGATTGTAAATTTGGTCGATAACAATCACCGAATTGCCATCAGTAATATTTCCCGGTTCCAGATTTACCGGCGGCCCGCCCGCACCGTAAACTAAAGCCCCAGCCGGAACCGCAGCAGGAGTTGGCCCAGTTGGAGAATTATTGCTAACCGTGTTTGAAGGAGTGCCGCAATTTGATAAAATTACAGCCATCCCAAAAAATAAACCTAATAAAACTAAACGCCAGGATTTTAACAATCTCATTTCAATAGCTCCGGTTTAATAGTAAATTGTACTCATATCAATAAATTCTAATTTGCTCTTTCTCTCCCCTCTGTGGTCTCTGCGTTCTCTGCGGTTCATTTAGTAAATTCTATATTAACAACCCATCTAAATTAACAAACCAAATAGAGCACCCTGATGATATCATGCTGGATGGCAAAATCTCAACCCACACATTTACATTAGGTGACGCAACCAGCATGAAAGCCAACGTTTACGCCCCAGCTAGAGGGGTCATTCGATTTTAGATTTTAGATTGTAGATTTTAGATTTCCTCCATGAATCTGGGGGGAGCCTAAACATTCCTTTTGACACCCAAAATATTTTTGAATATCTGCCTATAACAACCCGATTCAGGATTCGCCAACATCAATATTTTTATCTTTCTCTGCGCCAAGAGCGCCCTCTGCGGTTCGTTGAAAAAAATTTACACTTCAAGCAATACGATGGCTATATGCGATCGCACCCACCCTACAAATCCAAACTTTCTTCACCAATACTTCCCAGTTCCCCGCTACCCAGCAACTCTTCCTCCTCTACCTCCTCGCTCCCAGAGTCGAAACTTTCTACTACAAACGGCAAACCAGCCGCCATCAAACCCCGTTGAATCAGTTCCGGCGTTTCCTCAAACAAAACAAATAGCGGATGAACAGCCTCAGCTTCATCGCTGTAAATATGTCTGTAGCGGTACGGCATCACCCATTCGTAACCTTTATCCAGCCAAACCTGAGACTGTCGCCAGCGGCCAAGCAACTCAGAAAACTCTTCGCCCGGACGATGAATGAAAATCAAAATTTCCACTCCAATTTTAACTTTCCATTCAGGATCGCACATCAAAATCGCCAAATCGCAGGGCAAACAAACTGCCTGTCCGGGCGATATGCTAGTGCCGCCGCTTCCCGCATAAGAAACCCCGTCCCGCAAGCGCGCAATTGGCAAAGGAATTGTGATTAAACTCTCATGGGCGCGGCGGATACTCGGAATCATTTCCATGTAAACCCGATATTTTTTCAGCAGGGCGATCGCGGCCGAAGATTCGCTGTACTCTGCTAGTAAAGTCTCGTAATGTGATTGTTTAACAGACATTTTCAAACCAAAGAATAAGTAATTACTAATTGCTGCTAATTGCTAATCGATCGCTTCTCGTTACTAGGAAGACCCCATTGGTGACAACTTAAGCTCAAGTTCCCCCCTTCGGGGAACTGGATATTGCCTCCAGACCTTAGTGTGTAACGCGAACAGCGATTGAAGCATTGATGGCCATGGGCTACCAATGTCTGGAGAATGCTTACAGCATTTTTATTTACAAGGTTGGAGCCATTTGCCGTCTCAAGATTAAGCCCGATACAATGCCTCTTTGTTATTTTATGCCGCTCACATGAAGTTCATGTGAGCCAAAAAGGTAATCTGGTATGTAAGGTGTGACTCTGGGAGTTCGCCTCAACTGAAGTGATCGCAGCGAGATTGCAAGAATTGCCGTCAATTCCCCAAGCTCAAGATCGCCATGCAGCAATCTTATAAATCATAAGATTGCTCATAAGTCAACCTAAAACCTAAATTTTTACAAAAATCGGCTAATTTTAAAGACTTGTTAAAGCAATGAGGGGTTGTACCCCCCAGGATTTAGAGTCAGATATTATAGATGCACCCTGATGGCTTTCCCGTTCCACAAGAACGGGATTTTTATTATTGGAAGGCCGGAGCGTTAAGTTTCACAATAGCTACTACAGATAAAATGACGTGGGGATGCCAAGATTAAAGATATAGCAGAGCTAAAGCTCAAACTAGGACGCCGATCTATCAAACCTCACCCCTAACTCTGCGAAATAACCCAAAGGCGGTAGCATAGTTTGGGAAACGGCATCAACTGAAGATGAACTTAGCGCCAGCAACAGTCCTGCAACAGGGCAAATACACAATTAACGCGACTTTAGGGATAGGAGGATTCGGCATCACTTACCGAGCTATCCACACCCATTTAAACCAAACCGTCGTACTCAAAACCCTCAACGAAAGTCTGCGCCAACACCCAGAATCTGCCCAATTTCAGCAGCAGTTTATTGCCGAAGCCCAACGCCTGTCGCGGTGTCAGCATTCCAACATAGTCAGGGTAATCGACTTTTTTGAAGAAGCCGGACAGTCTTTTATTGCAATGGACTACATTCCGGGCCAAACTCTCGCCCAAATAGTCGAAACCGATCAGCCGCTGCCAGAAGCCCAGGCCCTGCACTATATTCGGCAAATAGCCTCAGCCGTAAGTACAGTTCATCACAGCGGATTGCTGCACGGAGATATCAAGCCAGAAAATATTATCCGGCGAGCTGATTCTCACGTAGTAATGTTAATAGACTTCGGAATTCCCCGTGGCTTTACCGTCGGCACCAAACAAACCCACACTAACTTGCTCTCCCCCGGATACGCGCCGATCGAACAATACGTCTATGACGGTAAATGTACACCGGCCACTGACATCTACGCGATCGCAGCCACCCTCTACTACTTACTCTCCGGCGTGGCCCCCGTAGCTGCACCCCTGCGCGATCGCATTCCCTTGGCCGAGTTGCGGCAATTTCAGCCCAACCTCAGCCCGGGAATCGAGCGAGCCATTCTTCAAGGACTCGAAATCGACCCCCACAACCGCCCTCAGACAGTGGAAAATTGGCTCACCATGCTGCAAGAAACAGAGCGAGTATCAGTAAAAAGAAAAGGCAAGCAAAGTCTCAGATTGCCCGCACCTCCCCCGCCACAGTTGACTTTTGTGGCGTTTGTGGTAACGGCTGCAATTGCAGGCTGGATGGGTTTTGACCTAGCATCGCAGTACAACAGCACCAGTCTCAGCAATCGTCCCAAAAGTGAATCCTTCCCATCTCTCGAAGATTTGCTCAAATCCCGCGATTTGTCAGAGCCGATGTTCGGACAGCCGTCTGTCGAAAGCACCCCTCTCTACCCGATCGAACTCAACAAGCGTCCCAAACCCCCCTTAGACAGCAGCAACATTCCCGAACAGATCGACGAACCCTCAGAAACTAGCGCCGAACCTTCTGAGTCCCCAAGCCAGGAAACTCGCGCCCCAGAGCCCGAAGCGGAACCTGAGCCATCGCCGACGCCCGAGCCCGCAGAGGAGCCTTCTGAGTCTCCCATTCCAGAGCCTCAAACCGAAATCGAGCCATATCCCCAACCAGAAGCCGCACCAGTACCTGAAGTTGCGCCCCTGCCGCCAGATCCGCCCGCCACACCCGCCCCGCCTGCCCCTGAGAGTGCTAGCGCTGAAACCTTGCCGCCGTCGGAATCCCCGTCGCCAGTAATAGCCTCGCCGATCGAGCGATCGCCTGAGCCTGCGATACCGAGCCGCAGTGGCAACAATTCAGATAGTTCGATCGCACCTGATTCACCACCCCCTGTGGCAGATCCCACGATGCCTTTTCCCGAACCTGCGACAAATTAGTATGGTTTTTGTTGGTTCAAAGTGGGGACAAATACTTGGTTTTATGAGTCAGCAAATATCCGCTCAGTAGTTGAGATAATAAGGCCATACCTAACCAACGACTATCTTCCAAAAACTTCCGTCTAATCTGAAAATCCCAACAGTCGCCGTCTGAGTTTATCGAATATTTCCTATTCCCTCTGCAATCCAAATGCCCGCAAAAAAATGCAGGACTATGTTCTATTTTGATTTAAATTATGTTAGAATATGTGCGCGACGCTGAGGTGGTGTGATGTCGCGTATTAATACTGCCAAGCTGCAAACATTTTGGTACAAAGCAACCCAAACCTCGAATTTGAGCCAGTGTAAACGAGGCTTTTGGGCTAAGCCGGGGCGCGTTAGACTGTTCTAACTCTCAACAATCCCATCCCCGACAATGGGGTGTGAGTGTCAATTCCCCCAAACTTCCTTCCTTTGGGAGCAAGCATCATTGGGGACAAGCAAGTTATAATTTGTTGCGGAAGCGCACAGAGATTTTTTATGAGTAAACCCCCAGTTCATGCTTTTTTTGTAGGCAGAGCACTTGCCGAAGCATTGTACGAGCAATTAGAAAGCGCAGCAACCAACGCTTTCTCTGAACTCGGCAAATTTGACGCAGAACAAAGAGAACGCCTGCGGCAGTTCACAGATCGAGTTGTGGAGCGCGCCAATCGAGCTTCGGATGAGGCGATGCAGACCAGAACTGGCACTGTAAGCACCACCACCATTCAAGACATCCATCCTGCAGATTTGCAAGCGACTATTGACGAGCTGCGCGCCGAAGTGGCTCTGGTGCGATCGGAATTGCAGCGTTACCGCAGCAGTTTGCCATAGCGATCGATTCGACCGCAACTATTATTTACTACGTGAGCGCATGGCTTTGCGCTCCTACTTTCAATCAAAGCAACAACATAAAATAAGCAAGTTGGGAACCCAAGTGTCTGCTCTCATTGATGACTCTGTTAATCGCCATCGCTCCCCCAAGCACACTGGCGAAGCCGATGAGCCAAAAACTGCTAGTAAATCCTACAAAAGTAAAGCTTATCGCTGGAATCGCGAAAAATACTCCCGGAAGCGGCGCTTCTTCGACATTTGGGCCTTTGTTTTGCTCTGGCTGGCTTCGCTGTGGCTCGACAGCAAAAATTGGAGCTACTGGGGAGGCGTGACTGAAGAAAAGAAAGTTGCCAGACGGCGCTTTCAAGCTATCTGGGTTCGAGAAACACTCTTGGATTTGGGGCCAACTTTCATTAAAGTTGGGCAGTTATTTTCTACCCGCGCCGATTTGTTCCCGGCAGAGTTTGTCGAGGAACTTTCTAAGCTGCAAGATAAAGTGCCTGCTTTTAGCTACGAGCAGTTAGAGGTAATTGTTGAGCAAGATTTGGGCAAGACAGTTCAAGAACTCTACCGCAGCTTTGACCCAGTGCCCCTAGCTGCTGCAAGTCTGGGTCAGGTACACAAAGCTCAACTGCATTCGGGCCCGGAAGTGGTCGTCAAGGTGCAGCGACCGGGACTGCGGAAACTGTTCGAGATCGATTTGCAAATTCTTAAGGGAATTGCCCGCTACTTTCAAAACCATCCTAAGTGGGGCCGCGGCCGCGATTGGATGGGGATTTATGAGGAATGCTGTCGCATTCTGTGGCTGGAAATTGACTATCTCCATGAAGGCCGCAATGCTGATACTTTTCGGCGCAATTTTAGCAACTGTGACTGGGTGCGGGTGCCGAGGGTTTATTGGCGGTACGCGGCTCCGCGAGTGCTGACTTTGGAATACCTGCCGGGGATTAAAATCAGCCACTACGAAGCTTTGGAAGCGGCGGGTATCGATCGTAAATTAATCGCTCAGTTGGGCGCAAAAGCTTATTTGCGCCAGTTGCTCAACGACGGCTTTTTCCACGCTGACCCACACCCCGGCAACATCGCTGTTAGTGCTGACGGTTGTCTGATTTTCTACGATTTTGGCATGATGGGGCAAATCCAGTCGAACGTCCGCGAAGGACTGATGGAGACGCTCTACGGCATTGCTTCCAAGGATGGACAGCGGATTATGGATTCTCTGATCAATTTGGGAGCTTTGGTGCCTACGGGTGATATGAGTCCGGTGCGCCGCAGCATCCAGTATATGCTGGACAACTTCATGGACAAGCCTTTTGAAAATCAGTCTGTGAGCGCGATTACCGACGACCTTTACGATATTGCCTACAACCAACCTTTTCGCTTCCCAGCTACTTTTACTTTTGTAATGCGAGCTTTTTCCACAATCGAAGGGGTGGGCCGAGGTTTAGATCCCGAGTTCAACTTTATGGAGGTGGCACAACCTTTTGCCATGCAGCTTATGACTAATGGAAATGGCCATGATACAAGTAGCAGCATTTTTAACGAAATCGGCCGTCAGGCGGCTCAGGTGAGTTCGAGTGCTTTGGGTTTGCCCCGCCGGATTGAGGAGACTATTGATAAACTCGAACAGGGAGATTTGCGGATTCGCGTCCGTTCTGCAGAAACAGAGCGCTTGCTGCGCCGGATGAGCAGCGCTCAAATGGGCACGAATTATGCTTTGCTGATGAGTGCTTTTACTTTGTCGGCGACAATTTTGTTTGTTAGCAATCAAGTCTGGCCGGCTGTCGCTGTTGCCGTGCTGGCGGCGGGTGCAGGGTTTGCTATGCTGCGTTTGTTCAAGCGGATCGATCGTTTAGACAGGATGTCATAATTGTGCAATTTGCGATTTGAAATTTCAGGTTTGAGATTTCTCGCCAGCCCAAATTTGACATCGAATGTTAAGTTTTGGCTGGCTGACCACAAATTGCTGAAATTTACAGCATTTACGCCCTTTGAGGCTAAAAACCCAGTTGCTGCCTAGATTTGTGGCCAGCGAAACCTCTAATTTTGGGTAGAAATCGAGTTTTTTTTGCAGGTGCTGCTAAATTTACTGGATTTACCGAAATTTTAAGATGGGATGACCATCATACGATCTACAATATGAGGTCAAGGAAGTGCAATTTTTCCAAAACTCGCGATCGCGGGCTGCAGAATTTCAAGCCCGTTCGGGATTTAAGTTTTGGAATAAAAAATCGCACCCCATTAAATCAAGCTTTCAAGTTCGATGAGTCCAATCACCCAATCTATGAAACGCTCTTTCGCAGGTAAGACAGACACAGGGCTAGTTCGTTCCGTAAATCAGGATTCGTACTACATAGACTCTGACGGGCGATTTTTCATAGTGGCCGATGGAATGGGAGGACACGCCGGAGGTCAAGAAGCCAGCCGGATTGCGACTCAGGCGATTCAATCTTATTTGCTCGAACATTGGGAAGGGCCAGAGGATTCTCCGCTGTTGTTGGAAAAGGCTTTTTTAATTGCCAATCAAGCAATTTTGACGGATCAGCTCGACCACCCGGAGCGTGCTGATATGGGAACTACGGCTGTGGTTCTAATGTTTAGGGATGAGGGCAGACCCTGGTGCGCTAATATCGGTGACTCTCGCTTGTATCGGCTACACGGCTCTCGCTTGGAGCAGATTACTGAAGACCAGACTTGGGTGGCTCAGGCTGTGAAAAGAAAGGCTCTAACTCCTGATCAGGCTCGCACTCATCCTTGGCGTCACGTTTTATCCCAGTGTTTGGGTCGCGATGATTTGCGGGAGATAGATATTTTGCCGGTGGACGTGCAGCCTGGGGATCGCTTGCTGCTCTGCAGCGATGGCTTGACTGAAGAACTTTCGGATCCTTTGATAGCTTCGCCTCTGAAGTCGATTCGCGCCTGCGAGGGCGCTGCAACTGCTTTAATTCAAGCAGCTAAAGATAAAGGTGGACGCGATAATATTACAGTGGTGATCGTGACGATCGACCTCAAATAATATTCGATCGCCCGATCGCACCCAATTATCTAAAATTGAACAATCTAAAATCTAAAATCTAAAATCTAAAATTGAATGACCCGTGTTATCGGTTTGATCAGCGGCACGTCGGTGGATGGCATTGATGCTGCTTTGGTGGATGTGGTCGGTTCCCAAACAGACTTGAAAGTGCAATTGGTTGCCGGCAAGACTTTCCCTTATCCTGCTAATTTGCGATCGCAAATTCTCTCGGTTTGCAGTGGCTCAGCTTTGTCAATGGCTGAACTAGCAGAATTAGATGATGCCATCGCCCAAGAATTTGCCACTGCGGCATTGACAATTCAAGCAGAATATGATAAAGCGGAATTAATCGGCTCTCACGGTCAAACCGTCTACCACCGACCTACTGGGAAAGCCCAGAAAGACAGCGCAGGTGCGTTAATGGGCTACAGCTTGCAACTCGGGCGGGGCGCGCTAATTGCGGAATTGACAGGAATTACTACTGTGAGTAACTTTCGATCGGCAGACATTGCTGCAGGGGGTCAAGGAGCACCCTTAGTGTCCATAGTTGATGCCTGCCTGCTGGCGGAACCCAACATCAGCCTCTGCATCCAAAATCTGGGCGGAATTGGCAATGTTACCTATCTTCCGGCAAGAGGAAAAGGGGGAAACAATGACGAGTCTGAGATTTTCAGTCTTGGGGATGGCATATCGGGCTGGGATACAGGCCCGGCGAATTCCCTGTTAGATTTGGCAGTGCAGCACTTCTCAGGCGGCACTAAGACGATCGACGAAGGTGGAGCTTGGGCGGCATCGGGAACTCCCTGTCAAGCTTTAGTCGAGGATTGGCTCGCATCAGAGTTCTTCCGTCAAGCACCGCCGAAATCAACGGGGCGAGAGCTATTTGGTGTAGACTATTTTGACAGGTGTTTGGTCGAGGCCGAAGGTTACAACCTCAGTCCTGCTGACGTGCTGGCTACTCTGACAGAACTGACTGTTGCCTCGATCGTTCACAGTTACCAAACTTTTTTACCGGCTATGCCCGATCGAGTTTTACTATGCGGGGGCGGCAGCCACAATCTCTACTTAAAACGCCGATTGCAATCTCAATTGCATCCAGTGCAAGTGTTGACTACTTCTGAGGCAGGCTTGAATGTAGATTTTAAAGAGGCGATCGCTTTCGCGGTTTTAGCCGCATGGCGGGTTCGGGGCATTCCCGGCAATCTGCCTCAAGTTACTGGTGCCCGGACACCGGTACTTTTAGGAGAAATTAACTCTTGTTGGCACAGTTGGGCGTGATAGCATAGAGTCTGAGGGACAACGGCTGTGCGTTGTTGCACCAGCATTGTAGCCAGCAGGAAAAGCATAGGAACAGCACTGTGGCTCACACGTTTTTAATGGAATCTGGCCAATGGACGCTCGAAGGAAGCTGGATTGAGCGCAATGGCGTGCCAATTACGGTTAAAGGCAAAACTTTAGTGAGCTGGAACCGAACAGATTGGTTCAGTATGGTGACAAAGCTCGTATTTCCTGGAGGCGATCGCGAAGAGATTATTTTGCAGTACCGAGGACACCTCAACAGCGATGAACGGCAGTATACTTTTGTACTCCAACACAGCGAACTCGCCCGCGTTGAGGGCGAAGGTTGGATTGCTCCCCAGTCGATCGTCCAGCGTTATTGGGTATTGGGAGACGAACGCCAGCGGCGGACGGGTTTTGATACCCTTCACCGGGTTGATGACAACCGCTACTACCAATCTAGCGGCATCATGTCTGGTCATTACTTGACGAGTACAATGGAGGCGACTCTGGAACGTCAGCCGGAATAACTCTTTCTAGAGTCCACAGTTGCCAGTTCTAGGGATTGATGTGAAAACTGAAGGTTTTGCTAGTCGGAGGTCGCGCTCAGATGTCCGACTAGGGCCATTGTTGTCAAACCTCATCCGCTGCAAATAAACACAAATATATTTAATTTGTTAAAAATTTTAGTTGGTTAAAAAATTAACACTTACTTATTATTAATAGTTATCCAATTTTCGAGTTGAGGCGCGATAAATTATCTTTGCACTCTCCAGTGGTGTCGAGCGACAAACTGCTGAGTTCGACTCCCCAATTCGAGTGAACTCCACAAAGAAACTTTCCAATTTTCCTCAAGTCTCTACACAGGTCTTCTAACTTCTGCCTTCGAGTGACGCCCCATCACCCCCAACTCCTTTCCGCCTGAGGGAAGTGAGTAAGAGACGGAGGTCGCCGACTGCGACTCTTGGTTACTCAACACCTGGGTTAGGTTCTAAACCCCAGTGGTGTTTCAGAAAATGGCGGTACATGGTTTCTCGTAGCATCATTTGCTCGTAAAGCTTGACCAAAAACTCCTGAGCTTGTTCGCGGCTCATGTCACTTACCTGTGTTTTGAAGGAACACAGGCTAAATTGCTGTTCCAAAGACAATTCTGCTGGTTGGCTCATGACTTTGACTCCTCTGTAAGTAAAGGTGACTTAAAAGTGAACACCTGGATTAACCAGATTTGTAAGTTGTTTCAGCGATCGACCGTTGGTTTCGGGATGCCCGATTGCCCATTTGGCTTTCGTCTATATTACAAAAGGTAACAATTATTTGACAAAATTACCATCTGTCCTAAGAAATACCTTATTTAGGGATAGAGATGGCGAGATGTCTGCAAAAGTTCCTTCCGCAGGCATATACAAGTGTATCTACTTGTCAAGAGAAAAAAGGCTCAGTACGAACCAAAAGAATTGAAGCCGTTTATACCAAATCCGGCGGAGATTCTCAAAGGCGGGGGGAGAAGGGGAGATGAGGAGAGGGGGAGATGAGGAGAGGGGGAGATGAGGAGAGGGGGAGATGAGGAGAGGGGGAGATTGAAAGATGAGGATATCAGGAGAGGGGGAGATGAGGAGAGCGGAAGAGCGGGAGATGAGGAAATTGGGAAAATTTCTATTTCTCTATTTCTCTGTTCTCCCTTCTTCCTTCTTCCTTCTCCCTTCTTTCTTCTTCCGACGGACATCCGTTACATCCGTTACACAATCCGTTGCCGAACCTTATTCCTTGTCACTAATTCGAGACCCCGCCATCCTGCGGTGGAATGGCGATTCCGGGTCTTGAATTAGGAGCAGCGGGTGCAGGCGAAACAGGAGGAATACCCAAATTGGCCCCAGAGTTGTTAGGCTGCCCTGGAGCCGGGAGAGGAGATTGAAACTGATTTGGATTGAACTGCTGCTGCCCTGGAGCCGGGAGAGGGGATTGAAACTGATTTGGATTGAACTGTTGCTGCCCTGGAGCCACAGGAGAAGGAAGAGGTTGACCGGAATTGCCCATCGCAGGTGCCGCAGGAATGCCAGAATTGGGAAGCGAGGTATTGGGCAATGGGGAGGAAGCCGAACTAGGAAGAGTTGCCAGGGCAACTCGATCGCCCCCTACCTCTCTCAATTTGTCTAAAACCTCGACAACTTTGGCATATCTAGCATTTTGAGGAGCGTACAGTACCATCAACCCCGTAGGATTTTGGCTTTGGAAACTCTTTAAAACTCGATCGAGCTGTTGGTAATTAACAGGCAATTGATCGATATAAGTTTGCCCGAAATCGTCAATGCTGACAATCAGCATCTCTCGCATCTGCGTTTGTCCAGTCTTTGCTTTAGGCAAATCGACATTAATGGCTTGCTGGCGAGTCAGTTGCAAAGCCGCCAGCAGAAAAAACGTCAGAATGCAAAAGATCACGTCAATTAAAGGCACCAGCTCAATCCGTGCCTCTTCAGCAGGAGTATCTAGATTAATCTTCATCAGTTCTCAGAAGTTTTAATTATTAGAAGGTGAATCTTCAGCCGGATCGGAACCTTTCAATTTCGGCTCCCGATTCCGTTCTCCCGATTCTTGAGAATTGAGAGAACGCCTGTTCAAACCCTCTGCACCAAAAGAAGAATTGCTGTATTCTGCACCGGGCGATCGACCTTTAGCATTAGCTGCCGGCCAGTATTGTCTGTAAAGCAATTCGAGTTCATTTCCAGCTTTGCGAAATATTTTTGCCTGGTTGAACAAAAAAGCTTGAAATATCCGATAAAACGCCAAGGTAAAAATTGCTACTACCATCCCAGTAGCAGTCGTGATCAGCGCCTCGCTAATCCCCAAAGTCACACCAGTTGTTGCCGCCGTGCCGATGTCGCCCAGACGGATAGAACTCAGGGAGTTAATCAAGCCCAGAACTGTTCCCAGCAAGCCCAACAAAGGGGCGAGAGCGATCGTAGCTTCTAAGATTTTGTCACCGCGACGCATCGAAGCCAACTCTTCATCGGCTGCAGCTTCGAGTGCGAGTCGAAATAAATCTGGTTCGGGATTGTAGAGCCGCAGGGGTGCAGAAAGAAATCGCCCGATCGGCTGTCGGTTAGCTTGTCTTGCCATCTCGTTAGCCGCCCCCCAATCGCTGCGAGCCGCTTCCAGAATGCGGTTAACAATCTGCTTTTCTTTGCTCAGAAGGCTTGCCCAAAACCACAAGCGCTCGATAATTGTACTCAAAGATAGAATCGATAACACCAACAGGGGCCACATGGCGGGGCCGCCTTTTTGAAACAGTTCTTGAATATTCACAATATTTTTGCTCCTGCAGTACCCGCTAACTTTTGCTTCTGTTCTACTTTTTTTAACAAATCTAAGGCCATTTAATTTTAGCTATTAATGTACTCAGGACTTACGCCCTCGCCACTAAAGACATTGGCTGCATGGGAACGGGGTCCGAGGACTGCAACCTCTATATTTTCCTCGCTCGAACCCAGTTTCGGGGTAAGTCTGGGTACTGTTTTCTAGCGCCTGCCGGCCATGGGCGGCGACTTCCTCACAATTCCTCTAAGTCTTGACACATATCTTGGAGTGACTGGTGTTGAAGACGGCGGGAAGAGCGGCGATATTTTTTAGTTTGCAGCTTCGGTTCGTAATGCTGCGTACCATCCGACTTGGTTTGCTGCTTCAAACTCGATTCGGCGCTGCTGGAGTTTTGCAGAGCTTGTTGGCGGACGATCGCCTCTTCGAGAAACTGCAAGTAATACTCATAGCGCTCCCAAGCGCCCCGCACGACACAGTTAGGCTCGTCTCGGTGCGAACAGTCGCTAAACTGGCAGCTACCCAAAGCCAGCCTCTGGCGCGCTTCTGGGAAATATTCCGCTAATTCTGAGGGATCGCATTCGAGAGCCGGCTGATTAAAGCCCGGAGTATCTGCCAAAAGTCCGCCGCCGGGGAGTTCAAATAGTTCGACGTGGCGAGTAGTATGGCGCCCGCGGCCGAGTTTGCCGGAAACAGCGTTCACTCGTAGGTTCAGCGCCGGGATCAGTTGGTTGATCAAGCTGGACTTGCCAACCCCAGAAGGGCCACAAATTACCGTTATTTTTCCTTGCAGGTGGTCTAGAAGCAAGTTCGGCAACGGGCTATGTACGGGGTTTAACGGATGTAACGGCTTGATCGAATTTGGAACTTGGGGGTTGTCCTCAGAACTCAGCAGAGATGGCTCTATTTTCTCCACTAAGTCATAGAAAGCTGGTTCCGATTCAGAAACTTCCTTTTGACCATTAGCGGGGGCTTCCTGAACTCCTGCACCGCTGCGGACACTAATAAACATTGGTTCGTAGCCCCAGCCTGAAAGCCGATCGCGCCACTGTTCCAACTCTTGGGGCGTGACCAAATCGCATTTGTTCAGGCACAAACTCACCTCTAAACCTGTAGATTCGGCCTTGACTAAAAACCGAGTTAATGATGCGGGATCTAAGTCGGGTTCGGCGAGGGCAAAAACCAGGAGAATGCGATCGGCATTAGCTACAGGCGGGCGGTTGAGTTCTGTTTGGCGCGGGAAGACTTCAGAAATTGCACCTCGGCGGTCAGTCCAGTCCGGTTCGTCTACCACCACGCGATCGCCCACCATCACCTGTTGACCAATTTTTTTCAGTCGAGTGCGACGAGTGCACAGGAGAATCGGAGAATCAGCGAGGGGAGCATTTTTCCCATCAATGGAGACTTCGGGATCTAACCTCACTTGGTAGAAGTTAGCCTGAACAGCAATTACAGTACCGACGATCGAGGGTGAATTCAGGCTCATCCCGCTTCCTTGTCTTCTGGGCGCTGCACTTTCATTGAAAAAAATCCCGACTCCGGCTCATCCGCGACAAATTGCGTTTCCAGAATCTGGTAGCCTTCCATTTTGAGACTATCAGGTACTTGTTCGATCGGCTCCCCAGCATCCAGCCACACCTCCAAAACAGCACCCGGTGCCATTTGCTCCAAGCGCAGTTTAGTGCGGACAAAATTCAGAGGACACGGAGTACCCCGCAGATCGATTTTGGCATCTGGGAATTTGGGATTTTCAATTTTCGATGTTGAATTCATAATGCTTTTTGCAATCTCAAATCCTGAAAGCCTTACTTTTTTAAACAAATTGCCTGGAAACTGGAGAATCTAAAATTTTCTTTCCAATTGGACACAGACTATTATTCTTTCTGAAAAAAGTGAGCGCAATTGCGCTCACTTTTTTGAGCGCTGCTGAAACGCAATGCCCAGGAAGCGTCCCACCTGAGATTTTTGTGAGCAATTGCACACAATTTTTTGACAGATACTAGAACAAGTGGCCTGGGAATCCTGAAACAGGAAAATTTGACACCAATTGGTGTCAAAAATTGCTTATTTCTGAAACAAATTACCCAGAAATCCTTCCAAGCCGCCTTTACCGGTACGATCGCCCTTCAGCTTAGCAAGCTGCATCAGCAATTCCCGTTCTTCAGCCGTCACCTTAGTCGGAATATCAATAGACACCGTAATCAAATGATCGCCGCGACTGACTGGATTTCCCAACCGAGGCACCCCTTTTTTCTCAAGAGTCAGAACAGTATTCGCCTGAGTTCCGCTAGGAATCAACAATTCCGTCGGCCCGTCTACGGTTTCTACTTCCAATCGGCACCCTAAAATTGCTTGCAAATAACTAATCTTAACTTCCGAGCTAACGTTAGTACCCTCGCGTTTAAATAGCGGGTCTTCATTCACCGCCAAAAACACGTAAAGATCCCCGGGCGGCCCGCCCAGTTTGCCGGCATCCCCTTCATTGGAAACGCGCAAGCGAGTACCGTTGTCAACCCCAGCCGGAATTGTGATTTTCAGCTTTTTCATCACTTCTTTCTGGCCTCGGCCGCCGCAAGTTTCGCACTTGTCCTCAATCACTTGCCCGGTGCCGTTGCAAGTAGGGCAAACTGAAACTTGAGTAAAGCTGCCGAAAGGAGTGCGAGTAGCGCGTCGGACTTGACCACTGCCGGTACAAGTCGAGCAAGTTTGGGGTCGGGTTCCCGGTTTCGCGCCAGTCCCGGTGCAAGTTTCGCAGGTTTCTAGATGCTTGATGCGGAGTTCTTTTTCCCCACCAAACACTGCTTCCCGAAAATCCAGCCGCAAATCCAGGCGCAAATCGTCTCCGCGCACCGGCCCGCTGCGCCTGCGACCTTGCTGTTGTTGGCCGACACCTCCCTGAAAGCCCTGAAAGAAGCTTTCAAAAATATCGGCAAAGCTGTCACCAAAGTCTTGGAACCCAGGTGCGCCTGCACCACTCACGCCTGCTTCGCCGAAACGATCGAAACGGGCGCGAGTTTCGGGTTCTGAGAGTACCTCGTAGGCGCGGTTAATTTCTTTAAACCGCTCCTCGGCACCGGGTTCTTTGTTGACATCTGGATGGTACTTGCGAGCTAGGCGGCGGTAAGCACGCTTAATTTCTTCTTTGTCTGCGCTGCGAGAAACGCCTAATATTTCATAGTAATCACCGGCCATAGAGCTGCTTGCCTGGAGGTAAATAACAAAAAGTGTACGAAAAAGAAACGGGCGACCTTTCCTGAAATTACAGATTAAAAATCAAAAATTCTCATTGTTAATTTTTAACTTTTAATTTTTAGTTTTTCAGTTTTAAAGGAAAGGATTCATATCATCAACTTCTGGTTCGGGAACCTTCTGTTTTTGTTTTGACTGTGGACTTGACTGTGGATTTGGCTGTGGACTTGACTGTCGTTTTGACTGTCGTTCCGGCTTTGGTTCCGACTTTGATTCCGGCTTTGATTCCGGCTTTGGTTCCGGCTTTGGTTCCGGCTTTGGTGTCGGCGGAGCTTGGGGCGCCACCAGCAGCTCTTCTTTCAGCAAAATACTGTCGTCGTCCGCTTTAACCTCTTCTGGTTCTGATGATTCTACTTCTGACATCATCTCGCTTTCAACAACAGCTCCTGACGGGGCTACCCCGCTGCGGGCTTGGTCGTAGACTGCGGTCCCCAGCGAGTATAGCAGTTGCTTGAAAGATTCGATTGCGGGCGTGAGTTCCTCGATTGTGATGTCGGGGTTAGTCATCGCTGCCCGCAAGGCTGCTGCGGCTGTTTCCGCTTCTGCCTTGAGCTCGTCACTCAGCAGTTGCGCGTTGGTTTTTAAAGTTACACCACAATTATAGACGAGGGAGTCAGCTTGATTTTTGAGTTCGACGAGTAGAGCGCGCTTGATGTCCTCGTCGGCGTAAAGTTCGGCTTCTTGTCGCATCCGCTCGACTTCGGTTTCGCTCAATCCCCCTGTATTGGAAATTTGGATGCTTTGTTCTTTTCCGGTTCCCTTGTCTTCAGCAGCCACTTTGAGAATCCCGTTGGCATCGATTTCAAAGGTAACTTCGATTTGAGGTACGCCGCGGGGGGCTGGGGGAATACCTTTGAGCAGGAACTTGCCGAGACTTTTATTGTCTTTAACCAATGCCCGCTCGCCTTGGAGTACGTGAATTTCTACCGAGGTTTGCCCGTCTGCCGCCGTGCTGTACATTTGCGATCGGCTGGTGGGAATAGTTGTATTGCGCTCGATAACTTTGGTGAATACCCCGCCCAAGGTTTCGAGTCCCAGGGAGAGCGGCGTCACATCGAGCAGCAGCAAGTCTTTGACTTCACCACCCAACACCCCGGCTTGAATTGCCGCGCCTACCGCTACAGCTTCGTCGGGATTGACCGATTTATCGGGAGAAACGCCCCCAAAATACTTGCTAATTGCCTTTTGAACTGCCGGAATCCGGGTTGAGCCTCCCACTAAAATAATTCTGTCTATGTCTTTGGGGGTCAAACTTGCGTCTTTGAGGGCTTGAGTCACCGGATCGATCGTCGCTTGCACCAAATGAGCCACCAGTTTTTCAAACTGAGCTTTGGAGAGTTCCATTTCCAAATGCTTCGGCCCTTTTTCGTCAGAAGAGATGAAAGGCAGATTGATTGAGGTGGATTCCCGGTTGGAGAGTTCGATTTTCGCTTTTTCGGCAGCTTCTCGGAGGCGCTGCAAAGCCATTTTGTCTTGTGAGAGGTCACTGCCTTCTTGAGTCCGGAAAGCTTCTACGAGCCACTGGACTATGCAGTCGTCAAAGTCATCTCCTCCCAGATGGTTGTTACCGGAGGTGGCGTTGACTTCAAAAATTCCGTCTCCCAGTTGCAGGATAGAAACGTCGAAAGTACCGCCGCCCAGGTCAAATACCAAGATTTTCTGTTCTATATTTTGCTTGTCGAGCCCGTAGGAAAGGGCTGCCGCCGTCGGTTCGTTGACGATCCGCAAGACTTCTAGGCCCGCGATCGTACCGGCGTCTTTAGTAGCTTGCCGTTGGGCGTCTGTGAAGTAGGCTGGCACTGTAATCACGGCTTGGGTAACAGTTTGTCCCAAATAAGCTTCAGCATCTTGCTTGAGCTTTTGGAGTACCATTGCCGAGATTTCTTGGGGAGTGTGAACCTTGTTCCGAATTTGGACGTTAACGGTATCGTCTTTGCCTTTTATACAGGTATAGGGAGTCCGCGCTCGTTCTTCTTCCGTGTCGTCCCACCGCCGTCCGATAAATCGTTTGATACTGTAGACAGTATTTACAGCATTAGTTACAGCTTGCCGCTTGGCTAGTTGACCTACTAAGCGATCGCCCGCCTTGCCGAATCCTACTATACTCGGAGTTGTACGGCCGCCCTCGGAATTGGCGATCACGACGGGTTTACCGCCCTCTAACACAGCTACGCAACTGTTAGTTGTGCCTAAGTCAATTCCAATAATTTTTCCCATAGCGCCTCATAAAACTTTGTGGGATGTTTGGAAATCTCCAACTACAGGTTGGGAGATGAAAAACGACTCAGCTTGTTTAAACAAGCATTCCCAGACTAGATTTGTAGGAAATAAACTTGATGTCCTAAAGCAGTATCAAAGACTGCTAAAAACATTTTTCAGAATTTTTGGATAAAGCGCTGACCTGCTTTTAGTCATCTTTAATTAAAAAGAAGTTGGTGAGTCGGCCACCTTGGACCCCCCGAATTCTATTCGGGGGTCAGTGACTTTGAGGAATGCAGTAGCTTATCTCCCGATTAACCTTCTGAACTATCGGGATTTTCATCTGAGGCTACCACAGATAGCCCAGCCGCTGCAACTTTCACTTTGGCGTGCCGCAAGACGCGATCGCCCAGAATGTAGCCGCGTTCTAGTTCTTGGATAATTGTTCCTTCCTCGTGTTCGTCAGTTGGCTCGCTCAGCAGAGCTTCGTGGAGGTTGGGGTCAAACTGTTCGCCTTCGGGGCGCATCGGAGAAACCCCGATTTGCTTGAGGCCGTCTACCATTTGCTTGTAAACGCTTTGGTAGCTTTTGTGAATGTTCATTTCGCCATCGGTTTGCGGCTTGATGTGCGATCGAGCGCGCTCGAAATTGTCAATTACCGGCAACAGGGGTTTGATCGTGAGACACCTTGCCTGTAAATCTAGCTCTTCTTTTTCCTTTTGGGTACGCCTGCGGAAGTTTTCAAAATCTGCTGCTAGGCGGAGATTTTGATTTTTCAGTTCTTCTAGTTGAGCGGATGCGGCTTGCAACTGAGTTTTTAAAGCCTCTTTTTCCTCGTTTGCCTGGGCCAGTTCCTTCTTCCAAGGCTCCGCCGCGTCTGCAGTCGGAATGCTGGTTGAACTGCCGGTGACGGTTGGCCCCGATGCGTTTGCTGGGGTGCGATCGCCCTGAGCACTTTGATAAGCTCGAGCAAGTTCGAGCTCCCAATCCGCCGATTCGTTCGAGTTTCCTGATGCCGCCGGATTTTCGCTTGCCATTGGCGAACCCTCTGGGGTGGTTTCCCCAGTTGAGTTAGGATCTTGATCTTGCTGTTTTTCCTCGTCCATCATAAAAAATATTCGGTAAGTGGGAAACTCAGAGTCTTTAGACCTGAGAGGAAAACGACTCGGCGGTTTCAACCGCCTTGAATCCCCTTTCGGGGTTAGAGGGGTATGGTTGCCCCTCCAATGGAGATACAGTTGTCTCCTTTCTCCCTTGCGGGGTAATGTTCGCCTCGACCTGGTTATAAAGGCTTGTTAGACCTGCAACACTGTTTCAGTGACTTTAAAACTGTTTAATTGCAGATGACAGAGCGGAAAACTGGCGTCGCACTCTCCGGTGTCGTGACCTGAATAACGTCTCCTCCTGAGAGGGGTCTGGTCAGAACAGCTTGTAATTTCTTACAAGCTCAGTGGCTTTAGCCCTGAGTTCCTGACAAAAGCTGCGCGACAGAACCCTATCAATTCTAGCAGATACAGTTAACCCGGTAAATCTAGAGGACTGGAATTTACTATGTATGGCACAATGTGAAAAGAGGAAAACTCGCCAGCTCTGGAGACATTGCTCAAAGCTTTCCATAAAATATTCAAAGACCCGTTTAGATATTTACGTATAATATGGCAGCAATGGAGGCAACCCAACGTTTGTTGGTTCCTCATTTTTCATTAACGCGATCGCCTTTGCCACAATTTTTATAAGTATATTTTGCTGTTAAGTCTACTACAATATTTCCCACCTAGGAGGCTTGATGTTTCAAGGTTTGCTTAAACGATACTGACTTAAATTATCATCGATCAGGCTGTTTTAGTTGCAAGCTGATGCTGGCATTTATTACCATTTGCTGAGTTTTCCAAGTCAGGAGAAAAAGGAATTTGTATTGAGTGAGTAAGTAGTTAACTGTGTGCTTGTGTAACTCAGATACTAGGTTGTTAATCTTGATGCGAATTGGGGCTGTGGTTTTTCTGATTCGATACCGCCGAAGTCGCTTGAAATCTCGAATTTTGGCCAGTCAAATGATAGACATTAGCTGGTGTGGCGGAGGTGCTCATCTTTAAGTACGATTGATATCTAGTTTGCCTCTTCCCAAGATTTTGGAACCGTCAAGCTTACGTCATAAAGGTTCGGACACCAGGGTAGAATCAAAGTAATATTTACTGACCCAAAACTAGAGTAGCTCAAAATTTGCCCTGGGAACTCATGCAGCCGACGATCGGGCAGTGACCGATCGCAGATAATTAATCAAAATATATTTCACAAGGGCGATCGAGGCTTTCGTAAAAGCTATCATCACAGAACATAGCTCATCTTTAATTTAGTACAGCTAACCGCGCCACCACGGACGGTGTAATTTGAGCAAACAATTTGGGAAAATAGAATTAGCCTGGGAAGGGGGCACACCCCGCCCCGCTTTTCTCTCCCGGTACGGGGAATCCCCAAGTGATGTGCCCTGACGCTATAACGAGAGTATCCCGCAAGTTAATCAAATAAGTAAGCAACTTAGCACTCAACGAACAAGATTTGATGGCAAGCATCGGCAAACCCCTCCAATGTCTCGTCAATTTGTGGACGAAGCTTAGAGGTGACTACGAGCTTACACTTGAGAGATAGGGATTGAGCAACAACATGATAGCTGATCCATAAGCAAAGAATACGGGGGTTAAAACCCCGCGTTGGTTTTCCTCTCAGCACTCTTTGTGACTGAGTTTCCCACCTATTGAGTGTTTTTTATGACTAGCACATCCGCGCCTCGATCCACATCGATAGTTGCTCTAAGCGTTTTTACTCCGGCTCTCACCAAGATGATTCAGTCGGGTTACGTCAACGGCGAGCAAGTCAAGCAAGCTCAAATTGAAAGCCAGAAGTCGGGCAAGCGTTTGACGGAGGTATTAGAAGCACTTACCGGGCAGCCGTTACCCCCAGAATTGCTGCGACTTTACAAGAAGCAGCAGATGTTTGAACGGAAGATAGTCTACGGGGTTGAAGCATTTGACCCGGAGATGAGCGAAATGTCTAACGAGCAACTGGGACTTATGCTCGAGACGTTGAAGATTTCGCTCGACATTTGTCACCAAGGTCGGTTTTTACCCGTAGCGAAGACGGAAACTGAGCCGGCGGCGGTTTTAGTGGCAATGGTAGATCCCGACAACCTCAACGCCATAGAAGATTTGCGGCGGATTTTACAGCCTCATGGCTTGGCTTTGCAGCGGCGAGTGATTACGCCGGACGACTACCAGGACATTACTTCTGCTTACCAAGACGAACAAGTTAAGAGGGAAGCTAAAAAAGCTGAAATCGAAAAACAGAGAAAGATGGATTTAGGGGAGGGAGATTTTGGCGAGCTCTCCCTAGAAGAGGAGAGTAGCGACCAAGAAGACCTCGCTAACACATTGGACGATGCTGAGGCGGCTCCCGTAATTAAGGCGGTCAATATCATTTTGGCTAAAGCTTTGTCGGAAAAGGTGTCTGACATCCACGTAGAACCTCAAGAAGAGTTCATGCGGATTCGGATGCGGAAAGACGGGGTGCTGCAAGAGTATTTCCGGTTTCCCAAGCAGGTAGTCGCATCGATTACCGCTCGTTTCAAGATTATTGCCAACCTGGATATTGCCGAACGCCGACAAGCTCAAGACGGCCGCATCCGCCGGGTATTTGAGGGACGCACGGTGGATTTCCGGGTGAATAGCTTGCCTTCCCGGTACGGCGAAAAAATCGTGCTGCGGATTTTGGACAGTTCCAGCACTCAGTTGGGTTTGGGTTTGTTAATCTCCGACGAAGAAACTCTGGCTTTAGTGCGAGAGAGTGCTAGCCGTCCGTTCGGACTGATTTTGGTGACGGGGCCGACGGGTTCGGGCAAGTCAACTACTCTGTACTCGATTCTGGCGGAACGGAACGATCCGGGGGTTAATATCAGTACGGCGGAAGACCCGATCGAATATGCTTTGCCAGGAATTACCCAATGTCAAGTAATTCGGGAAAAAGACTTGACTTTTTCCAACATTCTGCGGGCATTTTTGCGGCAAGACCCTGACGTGATGCTGGTGGGGGAAACGCGGGACAAGGAAACGGCCAAAACTGCTCTGGAAGCTGCTTTGACGGGACACTTGGTGCTGACGACGCTGCACACGAACGACGCGGCGGGGGCAGTGGCGCGTTTGGCAGAAATGGGCGTAGAACCGTTCATGGTTTCGGCCGCTCTGTTGGGCGTGTTGGCTCAGCGTCTGATGCGGCGCGTTTGCGACAAATGCTGCATTCCTTACCAGCCTACTGCCGCAGAACTCGGCAAGTACGGTCTGTCGGCTTCTCAAGAAATTGATCTGACTGTTTACAAAGCCAACGTTGTACCCGTGGAGGAAAGGAAGGAACTCGCAGAACGCGAGCAACTTTGTCGGAAGTGCGCCGGCCTAGGCTACAAAGGACGGGTAGGGGTTTACGAATTCCTGAAAAATACTGAGCGGCTTCAAACTCTGATCACTCAAGGAGCTCCCACAGAGCAAATTAAGGAAGCAGCAGTAGAAGAAGGGATGAAAACGCTGTTGGCTTACAGCTTGCAATTGGTGCGGGAAGGCGCGACTACCTTTGAAGAAGTCGAGCGTGTGACGTTTACTGACTCGGGGCTGGAGGCGGAAATGAAAGCCAAACGCAAGCAGGGACTTACCTGCAAAACTTGTCAGGCGGAATTGAAGCCGGAGATGCTGGATTGTCCGTACTGCTTGACCCCACGCTTTTTGGATTGATTCAGCAGCAGTTAACTGTTGACTATTAACTGTTGACTGTTAACTGAGCTAGATTGGTCAATAACTATCAATTTGATCGAGGAGAGGTATCTATGGGTCTGATGATTGAAGACGTACTGGAGTCCCTGGTAGAGCAAGGGGGTTCGGACATACACATCCAAGCGGGCGCGCCTATATTCTTCCGAGTCAGCGGTAAACTAACTCCTCAGACGCAATACGGCGACATTCTGTCTGCTGAGGAAGTGCAGATCCTGATTTTCCAAATGCTCAACAATATGCAGCGCAAGCAGTTGGAAATGGAGTGGGAACTCGACTGCGCTTACGGCGTTCGGGGATTGGCTCGGTTTCGCGTCAATGTCTACCGGGAGCGGGGTGCTTGGGCTGCTTGTATGCGGGCTCTAGCTTCTAAGATTCCTAACGCAGATGCTTTAGGCGTGCCGCAAATTTTGCGGGATCTGACGGAAAGACCCAGGGGTATGCTGTTGGTGACGGGACAAACGGGTTCCGGGAAAACTACTACGATGGCGGCGTTGTTGGATCTGGTCAACCGGACGCGGGCGGAACATATTCTAACAGTTGAAGACCCGATCGAATATGTGTTTCCTAATATCAAGAGTTTGTTTCACCAGCGCCAAAAGGGCGAAGATACTAAGAGCTTTGCTAATGCGCTGAAAGCTGCTTTGCGCGAAGATCCTGATGTAATTCTCGTGGGAGAAATGCGGGACTTGGAAACGATCGGTCTGGCAATTTCGGCGGCAGAAACGGGTCACATGGTGATGGGAACGTTGCACACTAATTCGGCGGCTGCAACGATCGATCGGATTTTGGACGTGTTCCCGCCCATTCAACAACCTCAAGTTCGCGCCCAGGTGTCTAACTCTTTGGTGGGAATTTGCAGCCAAAATTTGGTAATAAAAGTTGGGGGCGGCCGCTGCTGCGCTATGGAAATCATGGTAAATACTCCAGCTATGGCTAACTTGATCCGGGAGGGCAAAACTCCCATGATTTACTCTCAAATCCAAATGGGGGCAAAATTGGGTATGAGGACGATGGAAATGGCCCTCGCTGAACTTTACAAGAGCGGTAAAGTCACTTGGGAATCGGCAATGGCCAAGGCTTCTAAGGCTGACGAACTCGAACGCTTGATCGGCCCGGCACCTGTTGGTAGCGCCCCGGTAAAAGCTCATTAGTTCCGTCAGCAGTCATTAGTCAGGAGTTCGCAGGCTGAATTAATGACTGATGAGTCATAACTTTTAATAAATTTTCAGAGGTGAGCTGTGGCTACCAACGTTATCCGCCAAAAACCGAAAGGTGGCTTTGATTTCAGTAAGATTCAGGAGCAAATTGAATATAACCTTACCAGTCTTACTGTTAAGGATATGGCTATTTTTGCTCGTCAGTTTGCGGCTATGTTTAATGCAGGGGTGGCGATCGTTAGATGCCTTTCCGTGCTGCACGAGCAGTGTTCTAATGCTAAACTGAAGCGAGCGCTCAGGAGCATGAATGCTGACGTGCAGGAGGGGATAAACTTGGCAGAGGCGATGGCTAAGTTTCCTGATGTTTTTGACCAACTGTTTATCAGTATGGTGGCGGCGGGAGAAGTCGGGGGGGTGCTAGATGAAACCCTAGACCGTCTGGCGGTGATGATGGAAAAAAATCACAAGACGGAGGCTGAAATTAATTCGGCTATGTCTTATCCGAAGACTGTGTTTGGCATCGCGATCGTGATTTTTTTCGCAATGACCATATTCTTGCTACCAACTTTCGCTAAAATCTTTAAGGATATTGGTGCAGATTTGCCGGCTTTTACAGTGTTTATGTTGGGAATTAGTGCATTTTGTACGGCTTGGCCTCCCATCCAACAGATAACAGTTATTGGGGTAATTATAGCCCTAAAAATTGCCTTCGATATGTACTACAAAACTCCCATAGGTCGTCTACAAATTGATAGAATTGCGATGAAGTTGCCGATTTTTGGCGATTTGATCGAAAAATCTGCTGTGGCTCGGTTTTGCGTGATATTTGGGTCGCTGACGCGATCGGGCGTGCCGATTCTCAATTCTTTGGAAATTGTGCGAGATGTGGCGGGGAATCAGGCGATATCTAATGCGATCGAATATGCGAGACAGGAAATTCAAAGCGGCGGCATGATCAGTATTGCTTTGCAAGAACAAGCTGTTTTTCCGTCTTTGGCCATCCAAATGATGGCAATTGGCGAGGAGACAGGGGAACTTGACAAGATGCTGATGAAAGTTGGCGCTTTCTATGAAACGGAAGTTGAAGAAGCAGTAAAAGGACTTACGAGTATGCTAGAACCTCTGATGATTGTGGTCGTCGGTGGTATCGTAGGTTCGATTTTGCTCTCGATGTATCTGCCGATGTTCGCAGTGTTCCAGAAGCTGTAAAAAAGGGCTAATGAGTTATTAGTTATTAGTTAGTAGCAATTAACGCCTGACCAATGACTATTTCAAGTGTCCCCAGGCTCTGCCTGGCCAGACTTTTGGAGGAGGCACATCCTCGATTAAAAGGAGAAAACTATTTGGAGGCTCTGCCTCCAAATCTTCCTTACCAGGGTCTTTCCATTGGTGACAAGTTACGAAAATGTCACAAAAGTCAAGTAGGATAAGCAGACAGATTTAACTGCTGCCTAATCCTGGCTTTACGCTTCAGGGTAAACGCATCTTAATTTGAACCCAAAATATGCTACAGTTAAATCCGAATAAATTTCAATGTAGTTATTGTAGTTTATGGGTGCTATCAATGGAAAAAGGTTTGACTCAAATTTTAAATCACCAACAAAACAAACAGATTCATTGCCTTGGGTGAATATATTAAATGCCAGTTTTTTAGAAGAAAATGTTGCCAATTTGAACGATCCCAGAATAGAAAAAACAAAAAAAATACTCATAGATATTACAGGGTAATCGCATCTTAATTAACGTATAATGGCAAGGGAAATTTTTCAAATATTTGACAGCATCATTCAAGCGCAGCTCGTAAACTAAGGAATGAAAATTGAGTGTGATGCTGATAGCCAGCTAAGCACGCTAGCTGGGGTTCCACCTCGTTGATTTATCTCCATCACGTGCTTTTGCCTAGGGCGTGTTTTCAAACTATAACCACAACACAATGCAGGCGATCGTAATCATGGCTGTATAATTGGCAGTCAGCTTCTTATATCGAATAGCGATCCGACTCCATTACTTGAGTCGCTTGATAGCACGTTCCAGAATGTTCCGTTGGCGCTAGATTTGACGGCAGCCTTTTTCCATCTGCCTGAGTGAGGGATACCTGCCGGGAGTCCATTCCCAGTTTAACTGCTTGTTGGTCGCCGATCGCGTCTCCGCCGCAGCCCTACCTCTGGCGGGTGCATTTTCTGTCATTTGTCAAGTACAATTTATACCAAATCAGATGCGATTACCCTGCACTAATAACCAATAAATATGGTTCACTTTAACGTTGGTTTTCAACACTTTAATTCCTTCACCGACATTACCCTATCCCTGGCGAAAAGTTTACACCAAATGGGAATTCCTATTTCGGTCCCACCTTCAACAATAGCCTCTCATCTTAGCCGCAATTCCACCGCAGAAGAAAACGACCTGCTAGCGAAGTGGATGAGCACCACACCCTCAGATTTATTTCAGATCAAATGGTCTCATTATTGGAAACCTTATTTTTTAAAAGAACTCAACGGACATCTCAACTTAGAACTTTTTGCTATCAATTACGAATTCGCCCAAAACCATGATGATTATGATTACTGGATTTACGATGCTGTTAACACTTCATCCCACAAACTAGCCGTCAGCCAATACTCTAAAAACGTTTTAATAAAAGCTGGCTGTCCGCCAGCAAACGTATCCGTCATGCCTCTAGGTTTCAATCCTTTAATCTCGCACCTCTATTTGCCCAGACCGCAAAAAAACAAAAAAGATGTAAAGTATATTCTGCACATGACCAATTCTTTTGATTTCTATAGATTTGGCACGGATCTGGCTATTCAAGCTTTTTGTGAAGAGTTTAAAGATGATTCTAAGGTAGAGTTAATAATCAAAGATGGAGGGAAAAATCCCGATGTTATAGTGGAACATCTCGCCAATATCGAAAAGCAGCTCGGCAAGTTAAAGGCAAAAATTCTGATCATCCCTAAATTTTATAATAAAGCAGAACTAGCTAATTTATACTTGTCAGCCGATGCTTTTTTAGCTCCGTTTCGCGGGGAGGGTTTTGCAATTAAAATTTTAGATGCCTTTGCAGCAGGTTTGCCCGTTGCTATGACTATGTACGGCGGCCCGACTGAGTACGCCAATGCTGAAAACTGCTATCCCATTGCTTACGATCTAACTCCCGTAGGAAACTGTTACGATACTCAGTATCTACAAATCAGAAATGCTCCTCATTGGGCAGAACCAAATGTTCAGTCTGTTCGCGAACAGTTGCGAAAAATTGTTGAAGACCCCATGCGTTTTCAGGTAGCTGAAAAAGCTAAAGAGACGGCGGATTTATTTAATTGGGAAGCTGCCGCTCAAAAATTGCTAAGATTAATGCGAAAGTTGTTTTAGGATCAGAAATTATGGGACTCGAACGCAAAATGTTTAGGGGAATGTTTTCACCGGGGGAGGTGGTACGATTGAAACAGCCTTGTTTTACTCCCGGGCGATTGTTTGAGCCAGGAAAATATAACGCTGATGAGTTGCCGGATATTGCTTTTGATATGGGTTTGGTAGACCATTTGCCACGAGTAAAAGGCAACAGTTCCGAAAATCTCAATGCCCAGAACCAGCCAGATCAAAACCTTGAGGACTAAACTCCCGTTTGCAGTAAGGACTTCAGTCCTAAAAATCCCTGTTTGTAGTAAGGACTTTAGTGCTGAAAATTAAAATAAATAATCAAAGACTCAAGTCCTGACTGCAAAAAAGATAAAGCCAATTTAACCATTTTGCTCTATCTGGGCAATTAACTCTTTCAAAACTTGACTAGCTTGATCGTTCTCAATCTGACAAGTTCCGGCATTCTGGTGTCCACCGCCGCCATACCTTAACATTAACTCCCCAATATTAGTTTTAGAAGTTTTGTTAAAGATTGACTTGCCAACTGCGAAAACAGTATTTTGTTGTTTCAGTCCCCAAAGTACGTGAATCGATATATTGCACTGAGGGAACAAAGCATAAATTACAAAACGATTCCCCGCGTAAATCACCTCTTCGTTACGCAAATCTAAAACAACTAAATTATTATAAACTTTGGCGCATCGCTGTATTTGCTCTTTAAATTTTTCTTCTTGCTCGAAGTAGAGGTCTACTCTTTCTTTTACATCAGGAAGCTGCAAAATCTCATCGATGGTATGATTTTTGCAGTAATCGATTAACTGCATCATTAACTGATAATTGGAAACCGTAAATTCTTTAAACCTTCCCAAGCCAGTTCGGGCGTCCATGATGAAGTTTAACAACACCCATTCTTGTGGATGCAGAACCTCTTCTTGGGCAAATTGAGCGGAATCTGATTTGTCAACGGCTGCCATCATCGCCTCAGAAATATCAGGAAACTTTGCTTGGCCTCCATAATATTTGTACAGTACCCTAGCTGCTGAAGCTGCATAGGGATCGATGATGTGGTTAATTTTGATTTTCTCGTGTCTAAGAGTTTCGCTGAAATGGTGATCGAAAGCTAGATGAACTCCATCAACATAGGGTAAATTGGTGCTAATATCGTTATTTGTTATTTCGATTTTCCCATCCTGCATATCTTTAGGATGCACGAATTTAATCTCGTCGATCATATCGAGTTCTTTGAGCAAAACGGCACAGACAAGACCGTCAAAATCGCTGCGGGTGACTAATCTGTATTTTTTAGTGAGTGGCATATGCTTCTGTGATAGGGAGGAACTGATCACCAGCTAATATAACGTATTACCCGATCGCTTTCCAATATGAACACAGACCCTTACGCTTGGATAGAGAAGGCCCTGGACACAGTTCGCCGTGCCGATTGGTATCGATCGCCACAATCGATCGAAAGTTCCCCTGGGCCTGTGGTAAAGTTATCAGGCCACAGCCTGATTAACTTTGCCAGCAACGATTATCTCGGACTTGCCGGCGATGACAGGTTAATTCAAGCTGCTATGGCTGCAACTAAGGAATTTGGTACGGGTGCGACGGGTTCGAGGTTGGTCAGCGGACACCGCGATTTGCACCGACAGCTAGAACAAGCTATTGCTAATTTAAAACGAACTGAAGATGCTTTAGTATTCAGTTCGGGATATTTGGCGAATCTAGGGGCGATCGCATCCGTTGTCGGCAAGCGCGATTTGATATTATCTGACAAGTACAACCATTCGAGCCTGAAAAACGGAGCCGCACTCAGCGGTGCAACTGCCATAGAGTACAGTCACTGCAATCTTGAGGATTTAAAGACAAAGCTAGAGCAAAATCGCGCCCGATACCGCAAGTGTTTAATTATTACCGATAGCGTTTTTAGCATGGATGGGGACTTGTGTCCGCTACCGCAGTTGTTGGCTGTGGCCGAAACCTTTAACTGCATGGTATTAGTAGATGAAGCTCACGCTACAGGAGTTTTCGGTGCTAGCGGTGCCGGTTGTGCAGAACATTTCGGGTGTACGGGAACACCACTGATTCAAGTGGGGACACTCAGCAAAGCTTTGGGAAGTTTAGGTGGTTACGTTGCGGGCTCTGCTGCTTTAATTGATTTTCTGCGTAATCGAGCTCCGAGTTGGATTTATACTACAGCATTGACGCCTGCTGATGCGGCGGCTGCTTTGGAAGCTGTGAGAATTGTACAGCAAGAACCAGAACGCCGAGTTCGGTTGCGACAAAATATCGAAACTTTCAAATATTGCGCGATTACCAATCACCAATTACCAATTAGCCATTCCCTCTCCCCAATTTTCAGTCTTCCGTTAAAAGATGCAGCCTCCGCTTTAACAGTCGGCAGCAAACTCAAGGAGATGGGTATTTTTGCTCCGGCGATTCGGCCTCCGACTGTAAGCGTGAGTCGAATTCGGATTTCGCTGATGGCAACTCACGAGCTCGCACACCTTCAGCAGTTGGTAGAGGCGCTGAAGCAAGTTTTGAGTTTTGAGTAAATGTTGGGTACGTACCGCGCACCGCTTGACTAAATGTAAATGTTGGGCATCGGGCATCGGGCATCGGGCATCGGGCATCGGCCTAATGACTACTGACTAATGACTAATGACTTCTGATTGTCAAGATATCGCTATTGACTTATGACCAATCTTATACAGGAGTTTGGTCGATCGGTCAATAACTGTAAATTTTTTGTAAATTTAGATACTTTTTGGAATTTAGCGCTATATTAGAGAAGTAGCAGGTACACCAAATTTAATATAAGGAACGTCCACCATGAACACAAATCGTCAAAACGTAAAAAAAGTAGCAGAAACCCACCGCGCTAACATTCACAAGCAACTGATGCACCGCATAGAAGTAGCGAGATCCAGTGGCAATCAAGATTTGGTTCGGGTGCTTGAAGAGGAAATGAGACAGCTTTAAAGAAGCTGCAACTAGAATTTGCCCGTAGTTTGGTTTAGAGGGTTGTGCGAGAAATGCAGAATTCCGGCAACCGCTACCTGTGAAGTTTTGACTCCTCTCTGAGTTGGTAGGAAAAATCCCGGTTTCTTGAAGAAACCGGGATTTTTTATTGAGAAGGAAGAAGAAAGAGGGAACACTCCTGCACGCACAAACTCTATCTGTAGAGTGCGCCTCGTCCCAAAAAGATTTGCCAAAAATAGAATGTTATGTCGGTAAGTTGAATCAGATATTTATGAATTTGCTGAGCAATGCGATTCATGCCTTGAATTGCTATGACCAAAAACGCACCTCGGAGCAAATTAAAAATGACCATAGTACGATTACGATTTGTACTTCTATGCTGAATTACGATAGGGTAAGAATCGGTGTGAAAGACAATGGGCTGGGAATAACAAGCGAGGTAAGAACCGATCTATTTAGTCCTTTCTTTACAACTGAACCTGCGGGTCAAGACACTGGTTTGGGATGATCTGATTACCTATCAGATTGTGGTGGAGAAGCGTGGCGGAGATTTGAAGTGTTTATCACAGCCAAGAGAACCGGGTACATAATTTGTGATTGAGATTCCCATTAGGCAGAATAATCGGGTAGAGATGAAAGAAACTTAAGGGGAATTAAACAAAAAATTAGGGGAAAGCCTGGTAAAGTCTATAATTGCGATCGCACTTCCCCAATTTCTCTGTAATTTCTGAAGTCTCCCAAACACCGAACGACCTCGCTGAAGCCCTCAATAGTAGATTTTCAGTGGTTTGTCAACTTGTCAGTGTCCCGCACTGGCACATGGTGAAGGCGTGAGGGCGCGATCGTGCCTTCACCATGTGCCAATTGCGTAAGTTTTGAACTAATAATTAATGACTAATGACTAATGATTACCTTCCTCCGACGACGACATTTTTAATCCGCAAATGGGGACCGCCGACGCTTACTGGCAAACCGCTTTGACCGCCTTTACCGCAACCGCCGTAAGCATAAACCGAGTCGTTTCCTATAGACTCAATATCCTTTAAAGTCTGAAATACATTGCCGCTTAAAGTGACATCGCTCACCGGTTCGGCTAATTTGCCGTCGCGAATCATGAATCCTTGAGCCGCCGCAAAGGTAAACATTTCGCCGTTGGTTTGTCCTCCCAACATCCGCACTGCATAAACTCCTTCGTCAATGTCCGCAACCATTTCGTCAAAAGAATGTTCGCCAGACTCGATCGCAGTATTAGTCATCCGCACCAAAGGCATAAAAGTAGCACTCAGAGCTCGGGCATTTCCCGTCGGACTTTCGCCCATTTTGCCCGCAGTCTCGCGATTGTGCATTCGAGCCGCTAAAACTCCATTTTTAATTAAATGCTTGCACTGAGCCGGCACGCCTTCGTCGTCATATTTTAAAGTTCCCGGTAATCCCGGCACAGTTGCGTCGTCAATTACATTTAATTGTTCGATCGCCACAGGCTTGCCCAAAGTCAACAATTCCTGCATTTTTGGGTTTTCGTAAATGCCGTCTGCTTCCGACAAATGCCCGAAAGCTTCGTGAATAAAAACCCCCGACAAATAAGGGTCTAAAATCACCGGATACTGACCGCCTTTCACCGATTTTGCCTCTAGTTGGCCTACAGCTCGAACGGCAGCACTCTTAACACGATCTTCAATATTTGTCAAGACATCGTAATCCGATCGCGAGTGAATCGACTCGAACCCTTGGCGGACGACACCACCCTCCCCACGGGCGATCGCCCCGAAACGCCCCGTCACGTCCAAGCGCTCTTGAGCGATGCAAGTACCTTGAGAATTCACAAAATAAGTAATCCCAAATCTGTCGCTGTAACCTGCCATTGTCGTCTGAATTCGCGGGTCATAATCTAACAGCAACTGGTTGTAAGATTCGAGCAATTTCCGCTTTTCGGCTAGAGTAATAGAGCGCGGGTCGCGTCCCAATTCCACCGCTACATAATCTTGAATCGGGGTGACATCTGCTAGTAAAGTTTTTTCGCTGCCAACCAAACGAGACTGCACTACAGCTTCTTCAATGCGGTCTTTTAACTCATCTAAACCGTTAAAAGTTACAAAACTCCAGCCACCTTTGTGACAGGCGCGGATGCCGCCGGCGAGACTAAAACTGCGGTTGACAGCATCTAACTGAGGGCCGCGAAAACTAATCGCAGTTGACTCGCTTTGTTCGAGGCGAACTTCTAGATAATCTACGCGATCGCGGTAAGGTGCGATCGCTTCCATCAACTGTTCTTGCATCAAATTGCCCCTATGAATGATTAGCCGTAGCGCTGAAAAAAATTATTGCTAACCCTATTTTAGCTAATAACTCCCCTCTTTCGGGTGCGCGTTCCCCCACCGCTGTGGTGCGGGAGCATGGCGCGCCCTACCCGATCGAGGGCGAGTCAACCAATTTTAGATTTTAGATTTTAGATTTTAGATTGATCCCGTCCTCAGCCTGGGAAGGAATGAATCCGCGGGCTTTTTAGGAAAGATGCAAAGCTTTTTAAAGTCTCCGTCCTGAGTCTGCGAAAGAATTAATCCGGGGGCTTATGACCACATTACTTTCGGTCAGTCGATTGTAGATTTAAAACTTTTTCCATAGAATTAATGATGAGAGGCTTGGCGATCGCCCGCGTTCGACGGGTGTCCTCGAACACCACAAACTCGCGCCCGCTTGCGAAAAGCCCGGTATGCCGAAAATTTTGGATTGGCCTAGAGAAATCAAACTAAACTAAATCTATCTAAAGACGTAAAAAAATACCTTAACCCCCGGCAGATGGAATACTTTAAGGTTAAAAAATTCCAAATTTCACCGTATTTAGCAGCTATTTCGGCATCAATAGCAATTTTGGTCGGAGTTGGCATTTTAGATCGATCGGAACAGCGGCGGTTTTTTCACTACAACCGCGCTACCACGCTCGATCGCCTCAGCACAGTGCGTTCTAAGCTGGAAGGATCTTTGAATTCTCGCCTGTTTTTGATGCGGGGTTTGGGGGCTTACCTTTCCAATAACCCAAACATCACCGAAGCCGAGTTTACAGCGACGGCGAGAATTCTGGTGGGACAGCAACCGGGCATTCGCGCCATCACTTTAGTTAAAGGCACGACGGTCGCTTACATTTACCCGCGGGAGGGAAATGAAACGGTGATCGGGGTTGACTTGACGGCGCTACCCGAACAGCGGCAAATGGTCCAAGAGGTTATCCGAACCAGAAAAACTTTGCTTGCCGGGCCCGTGAAATTATTGGAGGGGGACGAGACTTTCATCAGCCGATCGCCGATTTTTCTCACACCCTCCGGCGCCGAGCCTGAAACAGGAGTTTACTGGGGCTTGACAGGTTTGATCATCGACAAAAATTCCCTGATTGAGGAAGCAGGACTGAACGACTCCTCAGCGAAGCTGCAATACGCTCTGCGGGGCAAAGACGGGAAGGGAGCATCCGGCCCTGTGTTTTTCGGTGACGGGTCAATTTTTCAGCACAATCCCGTGCTGCTGGAAGTGACTTTGCCCAACGGTTCCTGGCAGTTGGCAGCAATTCCGGCGGGAGGATGGCCTGCGAATTCGCCGTTTCGGGGCTGGCTGCTTTTTGGAGGTGGCTTACTGGCACTTTTGAGCGGGGCGGCGGTTTTTAACTGGGTGTACGGCCGTGCGAAACTGCGATCGAGCGAAGTTAAGTATCGGCAATTAGTTGAGAATGCTAACAGCATGATTGTCCAGTTAGACAGTGAAGGCAAGATTACTTTTTTTAACGAGTTTGCTGAAACTTTTTTCGGGTATTCAGAAGCAGAAATCATCGGCAAAAGTGCGATCGGCACAATTATACCGAAAACAGAGTTATTTGAAAGTGACCTCGCGACAAAGATTCGAGACTGTTTGGCACACCCGCAAAAATACTTCCAAAACGAAAATAAAAACATCCGCAGCAATGGAGAAAGGGTGTGGATAGCGTGGACAAATAAACCTTTACTAGATGCGAAGGGAAATGTGGCAGGACTGCTTTGTATCGGGACGGATATTAGCGATCGCAAACAAGCTGAAATCGCTCTACAAGCTTCTGAATCGGAACTTCGAGCTTTGTTCGCTGCCATGAACGATGTAATTTTTGAGCTCGATATTGAGGGACGGTTCCTGAAAGTTGCCCCGACCAATCCCCAATTATTGTACAAGCCGACGGCGGAATTTGCCGGTAAAAAAATTAACGATTTATTCGCTCCAGAAAAGGGAGAATTTTTTCTGGAGCAAATTCGCACCGCCATCGCTACAAATCAAACCTGTACTTTTGAGTATCACCTGGAAATTGCCAGCGTACAAAAGTGGTTTGCCGGTACCATTTCGCCAATGAAAAAAAACACGGTTCTGTGGGTTGCCCGCGACATTACGGAGCGCAAGCAAGCTGAAAATTGGTTAACCGGTCAAAAACAAATTTTAGAAATGATTGCTAAGGGCGCTCCTCTTGGCGATACTTTAAATACCTTAGTTGAAATTATGGAGCTGCAATCTAGAGATGTCATCGGTTCGATATTGCTTCTAGCTCCAGACGGCAAACATTTACTCCACGGAGCCGCGCCTAGTTTACCCGACAGTTACAATGCTGCTATTCATGGCAGACCCATCGGCCCGGAGGTAGGCTCCTGCGGCACTGCTGCGTTTACCCGCCAACAGGTGATCGTTACAGATATTGCCAGCGACCCTTTGTGGGAAAATTATCGAGATTTAGCCTTGAGTTTTGGACTGAGAGCTTGCTTGTCTACTCCTATTTTCTCATCTCAGGGTCAAGTTTTGGGAACTTTTGGAATGTATTATTCCCAACCGTGCCACCCCCCAATTGTTGATCTGCAATTGATAGAAGCGGCGATGAATTTAGCAGGAATTGCGATCGAACGCAACCAGGCAGAAGAAAGTCTCAAACAGCTCAATCAAGAACTAGAAAATAGAGTCAAAGATAGAACTGCTCAATTGATGCAAACTGAAGAACGCTGGCAGTTAGCACTCAAAGGCAACAATGACGGCATTTGGGACTGGAACTTGCAAACAGGGGAACTATTCCTGTCCGATAGATTTAAACAAATAACTGGATACGAACACAGCGAAACTCTCGATTACTTTGACGAATTGAACAGGGGTACGCATCCCGACGATTTAGCCTTAGTAATGCAAGCTCTCCAAGACCATTTAAACAAGAAAACGCCGCATTACATCATCGAATACCGCTGCTGGTGCTACAACAGCGCCTACAAATGGATATTGAGTCGGGGACAAGCTTTGTGGGACGCATCTGGAAAAGCAGTCCGCATGGTTGGTTCAATTACTGACATTACGGAGCGCAAACAAGCAGAGGAAGCACTACGGGAAAGCGAGGCAAGATTCCAAAAGCTGTCGGGTAATGTGCCGGGAGTAATTTATCAATTTGTATTGCGTACAGATAGCTCTTTCAGTTTCCCTTACATTAGTCCGGCTTGCCGAGAAATGTTTGAGCGAGAAGCCGAAGCTGTTATGCAAAATGCGGCTTTGATTACAGATTTAATTCATTCCGATGACCGCCAAAATCATGACGAATCTGTTGCTATTTCAGCCCAAACTTTGCAACCTTGGCACTGGGAAGGACGGTTCGTACTACCTTCCGGCAAAATTCGATGGTTTCAGATAATTTCGCGTCCTGAAGCTAAAGAAAACGGTGATATTATTTGGGACGCCATCGCCGTTGATGTTACGGATCGCAAACAAGCTGAGTTAGCTTTGCAAGAAAGTCAGCAGTTCATTCAAAAAGTAGCATCGGCTACTCCCGGTATTTTGTATCTCTACGACTTGGAAGAACAGCGAAATATCTACACTAATACTTCAATGATCCAGCTTTTGGGCTATACCAGCGACGACATTACAGCGATGGATTCGTCACTGATGCCTCAGTTAATACACCCGGAAGATTTGCCTAAAATTGTGAAACATCACGCCAGCTTTGCAGGAATTGAAGATGGCGAAACTAGGGAAATTGAGTACCGGGTGCGGGCAGTAGACGGTCAATTGTTGTGGCTGCAAAGTCGCGATACTATTTTTAGTAGGAATGGGGAGGGTCAGGCTAAGGTAATAATTGGAGTTTCCCAGGATATTACGACTCGCAAGGAAGCAGAGGAAGCACTGCGACAAAGCGAAGCGCGAGAAAGAGAAAAAGCTCGAGATTTAGAGTCGGCGCTCCTGGAATTGCGCTCTACTCAAACTCAGCTCATTCAAACTGAAAAAATGTCTTCTTTGGGGCAATTAGTTGCCGGGATTGCTCACGAAATTAATAATCCAGTTAACTTCATTTACGCTAATATTGATTATCTCAACCAGTATACAAAACAGTTGCTCGATCTGGTGAGTCTTTACGAACAGGAGTATTCCGAACCTAATTCACAAATTGTCGATCGCATTCAAGAGATTGATTTGGACTTCATGGCTGAGGATTTAAGAAAACTTGTGGGCTCGATGCAGGTAGGAACCGAGCGCATCCGGCAAATTGTGTTGTCCCTCCGAAATTTCTCGCGGCTGGACGAATCGGCAATGAAGCCGGTCGATATTCACGCGGGAATTGAAAGCACTTTGTTAATTTTGCAGCACCGCTTGAAGAGTCGGGAGAGTCGCCCGGAAATTGAAGTAGTTAAGGAGTTTGGAAAACTGCCACTGGTGGAGTGCTATGCGAGCCAACTGAATCAGGTTTTTATGAATATTATTGCTAATGGAATTGATGCTATTGAAGAACGATATCACCAGTTATCGGTTCCACAATCAGAGACAAAGAGTGGACGGATTGCTATTTCCACAGGTGTAACTCCCCAGAACACTGTTAGGGTAGAAATTTCGGACAACGGTACGGGAATTCCCGAGGGGATAGTCGATCGCATTTTTAACCCGTTTTTTACTACAAAAGCTGTGGGGAAAGGTACGGGTTTGGGAATGTCTATCGCACACTCGATTGTGGTGGAAAAGCACCAGGGCAAGATTGACTGTATTTCGTCCATAGGATGCGGAACAACTTTTAAGATTGAGATTCCGATCGACAAAGTTGATAAATAGTAGGGTGCGCCAGTCGATTTGAGATTTGAGATTTGAGATTTGAGATTTTAGAATTAACTCCACAGTGGTAGGGTTCGTCAGTCGATTTTAGATTTGAGATTGAGTCCCCACTGCTAGTATGCGTCAGCAGTTATTGATTTTCAGGCGCGCCGCGATAAGCTGACGCACCCTACAAGTTAACGACTAAAATATACTGAAGCTGCTAACGAAGCGGTGCTGCATCAAACCTTTAATTGTATAAAAATTGACATGATGGGATTAATCCTGGAAGCCCTGCAAGCAATGGGACACAATGTCCGCTGGATGTCTTGGAATTTGTTTTTGGGTTTAGTACCGCTGGGCCTGAGTTTTTGGCTGTTCCGCAAACCTCGATCGCGCTGGCTGCTGTGGGGTACGGGCATTCTCCTGGGCGCTACTTTTTTGCCCAGTATGCGCCATGTTTTAGGCTATCTGAAGCACATTGTGCAAGATGTGGGCACAACTTACGTTTTGGGGGCGATCGCCATTACACTCGCATTGATGGCTGTAGACATCTGGGTACTGCGGCAGCGCGGAGTTCGCTCTCTCCGGTGGTGGGTCGGCTTTTTCTGGTTTATCGCATTCTTACCCAATGCCCCCTATGTTTTAACTGATATCATTCACCTGATTGAGCAGATTAAAGAGGGAAACTCGGTGTGGACTGTGACTCTAGCTTTGATCCCGCAGTATCTAGCGTTTATGCTAGCCGGGTTTGGGGCTTACGTGCTGTCGGTGATGAATTTGGGCTACTATTTGAAGCAACAGGGTTTGAGTAGATTTATCCTGGCAACGGAGATAACTATACACGCACTTTCGGCGATCGGCATTTATTTAGGGCGATTTATCCGCTTCAACACTTGGGACATTCTGACCAACCCCGATGCGCTAGTTAACACAGTAATGAACGATTTGATAGGCAAGCGTCCGGTTTTAGTAATGGCTGTCACTTTTTTAGTAATTGCTGTTTTGTATTGGCTAATGAAACAAGTAATTTTAGGGATTAGCCAACGATTTTACAGCAGTAAGTTGCAGTCGGACTTGGCCGGCGATAGCGCAACTTCTTCGAGCTAGAGCGATTTGAGATTTGAGATTAAAGAATTGATTCAACAGATGAATCTAAGAGCTTGAAGTAAGCTCCCCCATTTTTTCTCTCCACCACTTAACTCGGAAAACAAGTTTCCGTGTGTGGGTGAGACAAATTTTTTCGCCAAACTCCCAAATAAATTACTGCTGCATTTTGTCACAAAACTTGATATGTTAGAACAGTCAAAGTAGTTTTGTAAACAGCAAAGATGAATCGATTTGACCGTCAGTTGTGGCAGAGATTTATTGCGATCGCCCAACCTTACTTTTATCCTTTAGAGCCTGGGGGAGGCAGAATCTTTTTAGGATTAGTAGCGCTGTTGTTGATATTTCTCTTCGCTGCGATGTTTGTGTTCGTCAGCGCTGTATGTTTGGGTACTCAAGTCTTATTCCCAGAGGCTTTTAATGGAGTTGCGGCTGGTTTAGCTACTTTAATCAAAGGAATTATCTACTCACCGAAAATTGCGATCGTTGGTTTAATGCTAATCCTCCCGCTAGCTGCTTTTGTCTTTTTTAGAAGCAAGTTTATCCCGCGCTGGAAACAGTGGATCATGTTAGCTCTGCTGGTATTTTTGTCGCTGTCTGTTAGCGGAATTAACGTAATTATTAGCTATATTAGTAATTTTTTCACGACAGCGCTGGCTGAAAAAGATCAGATTACTTTTTGGCGGTTTATGTGGGTTTATGCTGGAGTTTTTATTATCGCTACCCCGATAGTTGTTATTTACGAGTATACCCAAGATAAACTGGGATTATACTGGCGAGAGTGGATGACTGATAGTTTCCTGGGTAGTTATTTTCAAAACCGCGCTTATTACGAAATCAATTCTCAGAAGAAAATTGACAATCCCGACCAGCGGATTGCTGAAGATATCAAATCTTTCACTAGCACAAGTTTAGAGTTTTTGCTGCTGATATTGGGGGCAATTATCGATATTATTTCTTTTACCGGCATTCTGTGGTCTATTTCCAAAGGTCTTTCGATCGGACTAATTATTTACGCTGTCTTTGGCACGACAGTCATGATATTTTTTGGCAAAAGGTTGATATTTTTGAACTTCAATCAGCTCTCCACAGAGGCTGACTTTCGCTATGGATTGGTTCACATTCGGGATAATGCAGAATCAATTGCTTTTTACCGGGGAGAAGCACAGGAATCGGTTCAGGTAAAACACCGATTTTTAGCAGCAGTTCGGAACTTTAATTTCTTAATTGGTTGGCAGCGAAATGTAGGATATTTTAGAGTTAGCTATAGATATGCAACTTATATTATCCCCTCTTTATTCCTGGCTTCTATCTACTTTGCGGGTGAGATCCGATACGGCGATATCACTCAAGCTGAATTTGCTTTTCGTCAGGTTTCAGAAGCATTTTCTTTGGTGGTATATAGGATTGAAAGTTTGAGTTTTTTTGCAGCAGGCATTAATCGTTTAGCCACGTTCAATGAGGCTCTAAGAGATGAAAAAAGTGCTGTAAAACTAGACTTCAGAACAATCGATACAGTTATAAGTTCGCCATTGACACTGGAACACGTTACTTTAGATACTCCGCAGCATCAAAAGACTTTGATTAGGGATTTGTCGGTAGCCGTGTCGCCCGGTGAAGGACTGTTAATTGTCGGTCAAAGCGGTGCTGGGAAGAGTTCTTTGCTGCGGGCAATTGCGGGATTGTGGGAATCGGGAACCGGCCGTTTGGCGCGGCCGGAATTGGAGGAAATGCTGTTTTTGCCACAGCGTCCTTATATGATTTTGGGGAGTTTGCGATCGCAACTTCTCTATCCCAACAGCAGCAGCGAGGTTGATGAAGAAAAATTGCGCCGCGTTTTGGCATCAGTAAACTTAGCAGATTTGCCGGACAGATTGGGCGGTTTTGAGGCGGATTTAGATTGGGGTGAGATTTTGTCGCTGGGAGAACAGCAACGTTTAGGTTTTGCTAGATTGTTATTGACGGAACCGAAATACACTATTTTAGATGAGGCGACCAGTGCTTTGGATTTGAAGAACGAGCAACATTTATACGAGCAGTTGCAAGCCACTAAAACTACGTTTGTGAGTGTCGGCCACCGATTGAGTTTAGTGAAATATCACCAGCAGGTTTTGGAACTTCTGGGCGATGGGAGTTGGCGGCTGCTTTCGGCCCAAGAATACCGCGCTAGTGCGACAAATTTTAGCTGATACAGCCCTGCTTTCAAGAATTGTGAATTTACCCGGTTGTTGGTTCGCGGTGGGTTGTGGTGCGGTTGGAGATTTATGGTTGGGTGCTATAAATTAAGCGTCGCGCCTCCACTCTACAATAGGTTTTAGGGGTAGGGAAATAGCAACAATTAATGCAGATTAACTCCCCCCTTTCTCATACCATCTTAGATTAAAGGATTAAAGAATTGAGAATGACTGATTGTGTATTGGTTTGGATCAGGGGCCTAGAGTTGCATTTTTTTAAACTGGTATCACAATCGATAATTGGGTATAAATATCTAAAACTGCCCAAACAACAAAAAGCAAGCTGAACGTTAATAGATTCGATTCAATTGCTCGCCTGCGAGAACTCACACAATATAATAGAAGATAGATTTTTAGTATAGACGAGATTCCTACCTTGACTACTCCGATTCCTCAAAACTTTGTGCAAACGATCGCCAAACAGCGCGGTGTCACAGATGCCGAGTTAGAAACTGTGTTTATGGCTCTCGACGGTCAATCTACAGCGACCATCGCCACAAAGCTTGGCATTAGCGACATCGCCGTTCGCAAAAGACTCGGCGAAGTTTACAAAAAGTTTCAGATCGGGGGGAACGGCCCTGGAAAGCTTTCGGAATTGAGGCATCAGTTGCTGTTTTCATACCACATCGATCAGGGAACGAGCGATTTTAGTGGAGGTAAAGGCTCTCTATTGAAGATGGCGATTGGACACCGACAGGAAGATTGGGGCCAAGCACCGGATGTTTCGGTTTTTTACGGACGGACTGAAGAATTAACTACTTTAAAGCAGTGGATTGTATCAGATAATTGTCGCGTGGTAGCCCTGCTTGGTTTGGCAGGTAGCGGCAAAACAACTTTGTCGGTGCAGTTGGCAAAACAGGTACAGAATGAGTTTGATTTTGTGATTTGGCGATCGCTGCGATCGGCACCAGCACCATCCGACTTCCTAGGAAGCTTAATTCAACTTTTTTCTAACCAACACAAACCCGATGTGCCCATCGACCTCAACAGCAAAATTTCGCGCTTGGTCGAGTATCTGCGGAAACACCGCTGTCTGGTAATTTTAGACGATTTTGAAGCGGTTCTCAAACCCGAAGAATTAGCGGGACACTACCGGGAAGGCTGCGAAGGATATCGAGATTTAATTGTGCGGCTGTGTGAGGTCAATCACAATAGCTGTTTAGTCCTAGTTAGTTCGGAAGAACCTACGGAACTGGCTTTGCTGGCGGGAGAAAAAGTGCGGTCTTTAAAACCTGCTATTTCCGAGGAAATAGCGCGGGAAATTTTCCAAGAAAAAGGTTTGTCGCCTCAAGAGCAAGAGTTGAAAATCTTGTTATCCAGGTACGGAGGCAATCTGTTAGCATTAAAGATTGTAGCGACAACAATTAACGAGTTTTTCGAGGGAAATGTTTTAAAGCTTTTGGAAGCAACGGCGTTATTTATTGAAGAACATATCAGCAATTTGCTGGCGCAGCAGTTCGATCGAATGTCGAGTTCCGAACAAGATATTGCCTACTGGATTGCTATTGCTCAAAGCCAGATTTCCCTGGCAACTTTACGAGAGCAGATGTTGGTCAATTCATCGCTGTCAGATTTGCTGAAAAATCTCGATTCTATGGGTCGTCGCTCGCTGATTGACAAAATCAGTGAGGGCGGGGAAACTGTTTTTATGCTTCAGCCTTTGATCGTGCAATATGTAACCGACAGATTAGTGGATCAGATTCGAGCTGAGGTTTTGGAGACGGTTAAGACCCAAGGAATAGAAAGAATGCGACTGTTGAAAACTCACCAATTGAGCATCAACATTGCTAAACGGAAAGGGGATAAAGGCGCACAAAGTAGCTCTATTTTAGTATTAGTAAAAAATCGGTTGCAAGTGTTGTTTTTGAAGACGACAGGCTCTGAAGAACCTCTAAATATCTTGAAGAAAGTTGCCTCTGATCTGGAAAATAAATCGATCCTTGAGGTGGGATATGCTAGGGAGAATCTGGCGCAGATTATTTCAGAAATTCAGCGATAAGAAAAAAGCGATCGCCTTTTGACAAAAGCGATCGCCCAATTTTCAACACAAACAGAGTTCGATAAAATTATTTGACAATGCCAAAAACCGATGCAGATTCAGACCGTGTAATTTTGTCCAAAGCAGGCGATTTTTGAGCTTGGGCAATCTTGGGAACCAAAAGTTGATTCGCATAAATCCGAGGATTTTGTTGAGCAATTTGGATGTAAGATTGGCGGACTTCTGCGTTGACTGCGACAGTCTTGGCATCGTAGACTTGCATCGCCATGTTGGGATAAAAACCAATGCCGACAATCGGTATCAAAAAGCAAAATGCGATCGCCACTTCCCGAGGTTTAGCATCAATAAACGGTGCATCACCAGGCAAAACGCAACTATTACCAAAACAAACCGCTTCATCCAGATTGTTTCTCTGATTCTGCAAATTTAGATCCTCAAGGTCGCAAGCCGCGAGTGTCCCACAGTTGTAAAATAACTGTCGCAGCATCGAGAGCAAATAAATCGGCGTCAAAATCAGTCCTACTGCCGCCAGGAACACTGTCACCGCGCGGAAAGAACCGCTGTACATATCGCTAGTTGCGACGCCCACAAACACGGACAATTCGCTAGCAAAACCGCTCATTCCGGGGAGTGCCAAAGATGCCATCGCGCCTGCGGTAAACAAGGCAAACACTTTCGGCATGACTTTCCCAATCTCGCCCATCTCGTCCATGATCATTGTATGGGTGCGATCGTAAGTAACGCCAGCCAGGAAAAACAATACTGAGGCGATTAAACCGTGGGAAATCATTTGCAACAGCGCCCCGTTGATTCCCAAATCCGTGAAGGAAGCAATACCCAACAACACGAATCCCATGTGAGAAATCGACGAATTCGCTAAGCGGCGCTTCATGTTCGATTGGCCGAAGGAATTCAGCGCGCCGTAGATAATGTTGACCACGCCGAGCACCGCCATAATCGGTGCAAAGTAAACGTGTGCTTGGGGAAGAAGTTCCAAATTCAGGCGAATCAGTCCGTATCCACCCATTTTCAGCAATACGCCGGCCAGAATCATCGACACGGGAGAAGATGCTTCGCCGTGGGCATCAGGTAGCCAAGTGTGGAAGGGGAAAATCGCCAGTTTTACACCGAAGGCAATTAACAATCCCGCATAAAGCAGTAATTCTAAACCCAGTGGGTAGTCCTTCAAGCCTAGTTCTACCATGTCGAAGGTGGGGGTGCCTCCGCCGTAGAATGCCATTGCTAAGGCAGCTATCAAAATAAAGATGGAAGCGCCTGCGGTGTAAATCAAGAATTTGGTAGCTGCGTAGCGACGGTTTTGTCCGCCCCAAATCGAGATTAGCAGGTACACCGGAATTAGTTCTAGTTCCCAGACAATGAACAGCAGCATGATGTCTTGGGCGACGAACACTCCTATTTGTGCGGAGTACATCACCAGCATTAAGAAGTAGAAGAGTCGTGGCTTGCGATCGACTTCCCAGGCTGCAAAGATTGATAGTGTCGTCACCAATCCCGCTAACAGTACCAACGGCACAGACAGTCCGTCAACGGAAACAGACCAGTTGAGACCTAAAGAAGGTATCCAGGGATATTGTTCTACGATTTGGAAACTAGAGATGCTTGGATCGTAATGAGTCCAAAACACCCAGCACATTAATACAAAATCTGCAATGCCTACGCCTAGGGCATACCAGCGCACGGTTTTGCCGTCTGTATCCGGCAGAAAAGGGATGGCGAGGGAAGCTACCAGGGGTAGGATGACAATTGCGGTCAGCCAAGGAAATTGATCCGCTATCATAGTGAGAATAAATACTTAGTTGGAAGTTACCAAAATTATAATACTAAATTTAATTAAAACTTAAGATTTATTCATAAATATTTTTTATATGTAGGGCGTGTCATTAATTAGGTTGGTTGACAAAACAGAATTAACGTGTAGTGAGTAGCGATCGGAGGGTTAAGCCAGCCAAATGACTGATGCTGCCAGTAGCGCCGTGTCATCGGGTTTTCCTGAAGCTTGAGTGAGCGATCCGAACCCTACGCACATTCGCCAGCTTTTGTCAACTCTTTTAATTGATGACACACCCTAGATAAACGCGAAGACACGTGTCACGAATTGCTACACACGTCAATTGATTGTCGATTTTTGATTTTTGATTTTCGATTCAGGACTTACGAACAACAAAATATAGCGTTTTGTAGGCGCAATCTGCCTGTGGTTGCGCCTATTCTGGTAGATGGTGGGGTAAGTCCTGTGTATTAAGGGCGATCGCAAATTAGCTTTAAATCAGCGTTCAATCTGGATCAACTCCCAATTCGCCCAACTTAGCCGCCAATCGTTGAACCCTTTGGCTTTCCTGGTCAGCCCTTTGCCTTTCTTGCTCAGCTTGTTCTGAACTCCACAGCAACAAATTACCTAAATTATCCGGCGTTGCTGATTTAGGGTATGAAAGGCTAAATATGCAAGTCATAGAAACCAGTATTCACAAAACTTCGGGATTTTCAATTGATTTTTTTCATACCCTGATTAACCAACGCCAATTATTTATCTGGTTCCTGGGAATTGTCACCCTTGATTTAAAACCTTGCCTAACAGATTACCAATTAACAGTAATTGGGCGATCACCATTTTCATTAATTATTAGAAACTTTCATGATCCAATACTTCGGACAGTTTTTTAACCGCCCTGTAAGCCTTATGGAGGAAGCCCTGCCATTTTTTACGCATTTTCTGAAACTTAGCGCGCTTACTTAAACCTTGAAAAAATAGTCCAGCATATAGCCAGCAAGGGTTTCGGAGACTCGACTCGACTATATCTAAAACTGTCCGAAGTATTGATGATCACCCATTAGCCCACACACTTTTGAGTTTAAATCGGTTTCTCTTCTCCTGCTTGCTTGTGACGGAAATATTCGCGGATCGCATCAATACCTTGTTCGGCAATTTCAATTGGGGGGTCTTCGAGGGGGTTGCTACCTAAATAAATTTGGGATAAATTGGTTAGACGGGTGATAGTTGATGGTACTATCGTCAGTTGGTTGCAAGCTAAATCGAGATAAGATAAGTGAATCATGCGAGTGATAGCATCTGGTAGGCTTGTCAGTTTATTTCCACGTAAATCAAGTACGGATAAATTTGTCATACGGGTGATAGCTTCTGGCACGCTCGTCAGTTGGTTTAAAGTTAAATTAAGTTCCGATAAATTTGTCATCCTGTTTATAGCCTCTGGTAGGCTCGTCAGTTGGTTAAAAGTTAAATTAAGTTCGGATAAATTGGTCAGACGGGTGAGCGCTTCTGGTAAGCTTGTCAGTTTGTTGAAACTTAAATTAAGTTCGGATAAAGTTGTCAGAAGGTTGAACGTTTCTGGCAGGTTTGTCAGTTGGTTTAAACTTAAATTAAGTTGGGATAAATTGGTGAGACGGGTGAGCGCTTCTGGTACGCTCGTCAGTTGATTGGAACGCAAATTAAGTTGGGATAAATTGGTGAGATGGGTGAGCGCTTCTGGTACGCTCAGCAGTTGGTTGTTACCTAAATCTAGTTGAGATAAATTGGTCAGAAGTTTGAGCGTTTTTGGTACACTTGTCAGTTGGTTGTAACTTAAATCTAGTTGGGATAAATTGGTGAGATAGGTGAGCGCTTCTGGTACGCTCGTCAGTTGATTGGCAGCCAAATTAAGTTGGGATAAATTGGTAAGACGAGTGATAGCTTCTGGTAGACCAGTCAGTTTATTTCCACCTAAACTAAGTACGGATAAACGTGTTAAACTGGTGATAGCTTCGGGGACACTTTTTAGTTGATTGGAAGCTAAATTAAGTACAGATAAATGGGTTAACCGGGTGATAAGCTTTGGTAACTTTGTCAATTTATTGTGACTTAAATTAAGTTGGGACAAATTAGTCAGACGGGAGATTGCTTCTGGTACAGTAGTCAGTTTGTTGCAACTTAAATTTAACTTTTCTATCCATTCTAAATCGAACACCTCTGTCGGAATTCCGGTTAATAAATTACCGCTCAAATCTAATGAATTAGTCAGTGGCGTGATATTTTTTGGTACGGTTACCACTTTCTTTACACGTAATTTAACTACGTCTAAATTGGTCGAACGGGGGGTAGTCTCTTGTAAACATATGAGTTTGTTTGTACCTAAATTGAGGTGGGACAAATGGGTCAGTCGGTTGAAAAAGTTTGGTCAGTTTGTTGTGACTTAAATTGAGTTGGGATAAATTGGTCAGACGGGTGATAGCTTCTGGTACAGTAGTCAGTTTGTTGTAACTTAAATTCAAGGTTTCCAACCATGTTAACTCAAACACCTCCGTAGGAATTTCGGTTAATAATTTAGCGCTCAAATCTAATTCAGTGAGGCGTTGTTCCTTGACTTGTTGAATTTTTGAGCGAATTTTGTAAGAAGTCATTTTTCTGTCCCCAGATATCTTTAAAGATGGCGTTAAATGGCAAATCTGACCACTCAGGCTAATATTGATGTTAACCTGTCCATACCCGAACTCAGACCTGTCCATGACACCCGATGCCACCGCCGGAGCCACTTCCGCCCCTGCCCCTCAATCAACACCCGAAGTCAGCTTAGAGCTGCAAGTCCGACTCAAAACCGAAGATGGACAGCTACTACTGCTACTCCCCTCAGAAACTAACACCAGTGAATTACCAACAGCCACGGCCTCGACTTGGACTGAACTTTGGCAGCAGCTAAAAGTCAGACTGAATGCAGGAGAACGCTTTTGGCAGGCAAATGCCGAAGTACAATTGATGGCGAACGATCGACTTTTAGATATCCGCCAACTACAAGAAATCGCTGATGCCCTCTCCGAAGTGGAACTGCAACTCAAACGAGTCCACACCAGTCGCCGCCAAACCGCCGTTGCTGCTGCTACAGCAGGCTATTGTGTAGAACAGCAGCCTCCGGTTTCTTCCCTGAATAAAGCCGCAGCCGAAAAACCGCAATCCCTGGCGGAACCTTTATATTTGCAGATGACAGTGCGATCGGGCGTAGAAATTCGCCATCCGGGCACCGTCGTACTTTTGGGAGACGTAAATCCCGGCGGATCAGTTATCGCTGGAGGCGATATCCTAGTTTGGGGCCGTTTGCGGGGAGTCGTGCACGCCGGTGCCGGTGGCAACACCAAAAGCGTGATTATGACCTTGCAGATGGAACCGATGGTGATTAGGATTGCTAAGTATGTTGCCAGAGGCCCAGAAACCTCACCCGCTCAGTTTTTCCCGGAAGTCGCCTATGTGACGCCCCAAGGGATTCGGATCGGTAGAGCCTCTGATTTTGACAAATCGCAGTTAGTTGGGGGTAATGAGTAATTGGGAATTGGTGATTGGGAATTGGTGATTGGGAATAGGTAATGGGTAATTTGTAATACTATTTCTCTTTAAGCCTGCACTTGATAATTTTTCTCTTGGCTAAATCAGCCACTAAAGGACGATTGAACAATCCAGTACAAATTAATAGAGAATTAGTATTACAAGGAGAGTTTTGAGTGTTGAGTTAATTCACTGAATAACAGATTGCTGCAAAATTACCAAAGAATAATTGCTAATTATCAACCAATAATAAAATCAATTCCCAATTCCCAATTCCCAATTCCCAATTCCCAATTCCCAATTCCCGATCACCAATTCCAAAAAAATCTAAAATCGCTTATGGCTCGCATTATTGTTGTTACATCAGGGAAAGGCGGGGTAGGAAAAACCACCTCCACAGCCAATCTCGGCATGGCTTTAGCTAAGCGGGGGCGCAACGTTGCCGTAATTGATGCCGATTTCGGTCTCAGAAATTTAGACTTGCTGCTGGGCTTAGAAAATCGGATTGTTTACACGGCATTAGAAGTTCTTGCTGGAGAGTGCCGATTAGAGCAAGCTTTGGTGAAAGATAAGCGGCAGCCGCGCTTGGTGCTGTTGCCGGCTGCCCAAACTCGGATGAAAGATGCCATCAGCGCTGAGCAAATGAAGCAGCTTGTGGGGATGTTGGGAGCAAAATACGACTATATTTTGATCGACTCTCCTGCTGGAATTGAACAAGGTTTTCAAAATGCGATCGCCCCGGCTCAAGAAGGGATAATTGTCACTACTCCCGAAATCGCTGCGGTCCGCGATGCCGATCGAGTCATCGGCCTGCTGGAAGCCAACAACGTCAAGAAAATCAACCTGATCGTCAACCGGATCAGACCCGCAATGGTGCTGGCAAATGATATGATGTCGGTGCAAGACGTGCGGGAAATCCTCGCCATTCCGCTGTTAGGCGTGGTTCCCGACGACGAGCGCGTCATCGTTTCCACCAACCGAGGCGAACCATTAGTATTGTCGGAAACGGCCTCTTTAGCTGGAACTGCCTTCGACAATATTGCCCGCCGCTTAGAAGGCGAAAAAGTTGATTTTCTAGATCTCAATCCCCGTCGAGAAAACTTTTTTACTCGCCTCCGCAAGTTCTTAAATACTAAAATTATGTGATGTGCTGCAATATTGGCGATCGATCTTTAACAGCAGCGACCGCATCACATAAACTAGCCCAAATTTTCTCCCCGTGACACCAGTTCCCAAAAAGAATGAAACTGTAGGTCAACTTCAAACCATTAGGGAATGAGTGATTCCCCAATCGAAAATCGAAAATCGTATAACGTTTTCTATGCCTAACCCTTGACAAATCAGCCTGACCCATGATACACACACTTCTCGAACGACTTTTCCCGCGCACCCCTGACAACAGCCGCGACGAGGTAAAACGGCGCCTCAAACTGGTTCTAGCCCACGATCGCTCAGAACTCAGCCCAGAAATGGTTGAGTCTATGCGCCGAGAAATTCTAGAGGTGGTGTCTCGCTACGTGGAAATCGATACCACCGGGTCTGAGTTCTCGCTGGAGAGCGACCAGCGGGCCACAGCACTAATTGCGAATCTCCCGATCCGGCGAGTCAGGCTGGAGCATCCACCGGAGAATTTGCCCCAGAATTTGCCCGCGAATTTGCCCGAAAATCGACTCGAATATGTACCGGAGTATGTAGTCGAAATTCTCCCCGACACTAGAGATTAACAGGGATTGAGCTTTTATTGTCAGGCAAAGAGTTCGATGCGAGCCGATCGGCATTTAAATTAAACTATAGCAACCGCTTTCGTCGGTTAGAAAATAGACTACAATTAGTGGCCAGTTTTGCAGAGCGATCGCGCAGACTTTGGGGCCCCAACCGTACATTTATATCTCCTTCATCAGGTCATCCGAGCGATCAAGTTAAATGGCATGAAGAAAATCGAAGTTGCTCAAGCTTTGGGAATCCGTCGCAACACCATCGACGCCACAAGTCGATGGTATTGCAACGCAGGAGACTTCCCAGCGGAGCGCCTTGTGGAAACGGCCTGCTAATGGTCACGGGCATCACAAAACACGGTCAAGTTCCGAGACTTCAAAATAAATACACAAGCACAATAACCCAAGCTGAGATTACACAACTGTGGGAGGCAGGGCATGATTGCTTTGTACTCATACAAAAAAAATAATTAAGAGTTGTAACCCCTATTGACATCGGCACAGTTAGCTAATATTCTTATTGTTTAAGATTTAAAATTCTCCAACTATTTCCAGCAAAAACTTAATAAAGTTTTCCAGTCCGCGCCTCCCTCCATAACCACTTCTAATTCTAATAAAGAGGAAGATTGAATCATGGCAGTATCTCTGACCAAAGGACAACGGGTATCGCTTGAGAAAGTTTCACCCGGTCTCTCAGAAGTATTCATAGGACTGGGATGGGACGTTAAAGCTACAGACACGGGTTCTGACTTTGACCTAGACTCATCATTGTTCCTCTTAGGTGCTAATGAAAAATTAATTTCTGACAATCACTTCATTTTTTATAACAATCTCACAAGTCCAGATCCAGACAAATCCGTGCAGCACATGGGAGATAATCTCACGGGGGCCGGCGAGGGGGATGATGAAGTTATCAAAATCAACCTCAAAAAAGTGCCTAATGATGTCCAAAAAATTCTTGTAACTGTAACCATCCATGAAGCACAGCAACGGCGTCAAAATTTTGGTCAGGTGCAAAATGCCTTCGTGCGGATCGTTAATGCCCAAACACAACAGGAAGCTGTTCGCTATGACCTTGTAGAAGATTATTCCATAGAGACGGCACTGATCATGGCTGAACTTTACCGGAAAGACGGTGAGTGGCGTCTCAATGCAGTGGGAGCCGGCTATCAAGGTGGTTTGCAAGCATTACTCGATCGCTATAGCTAAAAGGTAAAACACATGGGAATTAACCTACAAAAAGGACAGCGCATCTCGCTTTCCAAAGAAGCGCCAGGGCTAACAAAACTGATCTGCGGATTAGGCTGGGATGTGGCGAAACGCTCAGGTGGGGGTTTGTTTGGGGCTTTTAGCAGTGCTCCAGATTATGACTTGGATGCCTCAGTGATTTGTTTAGATCGAAATGACAAAGTGAATGATATGACCAATATCGTTTATTTTGGCAATCTCTCCCACCGTTCAGGAGCTATTACGCATCTAGGTGATAATCTGACTGGAGCGGGAGAGGGAGATGACGAGCAAATTCTCGTCGATTTATCTCGAATTCCCTCGCAAATTGTCAAACTGGTATTTACAGTTAACATTTACGATTGCATTGCACGCAAGCAAGACTTCGGACAAGTTCAAAATGCGTTTGTGCGTTTGGTTAATACGTCTAATAATCAAGAACTCGCAAAATATAACCTATCAGGTTCTGAATACAAAGGCATGACGGGGATGCTCATGGCAGAAATCTACAAGCATAATGATGAGTGGAAAATGGCGGCGATCGGTAACGGTGTTAAGGTTAATGGGTTACAGGAACTTGTGAAAACCTATGCTTAACAACTCCTTCGGTACATAGATGCTCCTTACTTCCTGGAATCAGAAGTGGACAACAACGATCGAAACCTTTTTTTGTTGACAATAGCTAATCAGCCGGATTTACATTGAAGGAAAACCAATAGAATGGGAATCCAATTAACCAAAGGTGAAAGGTTAAATCTTTCTAAAGCTGCTCCCGATTTAAAACAGGTGGCGATTGGCTTAGGTTGGGATGTGAGCCAGGTTGGCCCAAGCTATGATATTGATGCTTCTGTGTTTATGTTAGGTGCTGCCGGCAAAATAATTCATGAAAAATACTTTGTATTCTATAATAATCTGAAATCACTGGATGGCTCTTTAAGACATTCAGGAGATAACAGAACTGGGCAAGGCGAAGATGATGATGAGACGATCTACGTAGATTTGACAAAAGTCAAGATTGCTATTGAGCAAATAGTTTTTGTTGTCACTATTCACGAAGGGCTGGAAAACAATCAAAATTTCAGCCAAGTTAAAAATGCGTTTATCAGGCTTTACAACCAGGAAACAGGAGTCGAGTTAGCTCGGTACGATTTAAAAGAAGCTTTTTCTCAAGAGACAGCGTTGGAGTTTGGCAGATTGTATAGAAAAGACTTAGAATGGAGATTTCGAGCAGTAGGAGAAGGCTATAAAGCCGGCTTGCAAAGTTTTGTTGATAGGTATTTTGTCGAGAATAAACAGGAAGAGAAGAAAGTAGATAGTTCTGTACTAACTCATCAAAAAGAAACCCAACAGCAACCTATTGATATTACAAAAAAAGGGCTCTTCCGTACTTATTGTGCTAATTTTTTATTAAAATGCCAAAAAAGTAATGCCCGTATTTCAAAATTTATTAAA
>NZ_JAUBRB010000145.1:0-1312 GCF_036701585.1 Microcoleus sp. POL10_C6
ATATCAGGTTCGGATAATTAGTTATAATTAAGGGCAGCCGATTCACAGGGACGCCAAACCCCCTATGCCAAAAAAAGTCCAGTTAGAACCGCACTTAAGTGTCCAGGAACTCTACACTCGCTACCGGACAAGTTCAGGGTTAGTCGAACGCAGCCACTACCAGATCATCTGGTTACTCGCCTCGGGCCACACCCCACTAGCGGTGTCTCAAGTTACCGGTTACAGCCGGATTTGGATTTACCAACTGCTGCGACGCTACAACCAATTGGGGGCTGGCGCCTTAAGCGATAAACGTTCGTCCAATCGTGGGCAACCTCCTCAACTCAACGACCTACAAAGAGCGCAACTGTGGCAAGTCCTATCTGGGCCTGCTCCCGATGGCGGTTTATGGAATGGTCGCAAAGTCGCTGATTGGTTAAGTGAGTGGACAGGAGAGCAGATCAGTCGCCATCGGGGATGGGAATATCTTCGGGAAATGGGCTACCGTTTGAAAGTCCCCAGACCGCAGCATCAGGAAACTGACATCTCTCAACAACAACAGTGGAAAAAAAACTTCATTTCGAGTTGAGATTTTTACAAGCTAAATATCCTCAAGCAGAGATTGAAGTTTGGGCGATGGACGAACATCGCTTGGGACTGCTACCAGTATTGCGCCGAGTCTGGACGCGGGTTGGGGAACAACCCAGTGCCGAGGTCAAACATCAATACAAGTGGCTGTGGGTTTATAGTTTTGTCCACCCCGAGTCAGGAGAAACTTATTGGTGGTTGCTGCCTTTTGTCAACACTCAACTGTTTAATCGGGTGTTGGCCGATTTTGCACGAGAGTATTTGAATGGGGTCCAGATAAACGAGTGCTGCTGGTCGTTGACCAAGCTGGATGGCATCAGTCTCAAGAGCTAGTGATTCCTGAAGGCATTGATTTGTTCGAGCTGCCATCACATTCTCCCGAATTACAGCCAGCAGAACGATTGTGGCCACTTACTAATGAAGTCGTAGCCAATTACTCACCGCAAAATCTTGACGAGTTAGAAGAGCTGTTGGTCTATCGTTGTCAGCAATTGCTCGGTCAACAAGACTTGATTCGCGGACTGACTTGTTTTCATTGGTGGCCTTTGACTCGCCGACCGTTGACAATTAATTGAGTTCGATGAGTTCGAGGTGCTCACCCAGAGCGGCTCTGGAGTGGTCTCACGTGCAAATTAAAATTCGGTCGCCCGAATCCAAGTTCGGTCGCCCGAATTCAAGTTCGAGCGCCCGAATTCAAGTTCGAGCGGCCGAATTCACATTATAAGTAATTACCCGAACCTGATAT